>JAUMWR010000009.1:0-19160 GCA_030529545.1 Buchananella hordeovulneris | reverse complement strand
ACCGCCCCGGCCGCGCGGGGGTTCCCCGGCGCCCCGGGCGGGGGGGGGGGCGCCCCCCCGGCCCCCCCCCCCCCCGGCCCTCGTTCACCCGCTGGGCCCTCTACCTGGGGCACCGAGGAAGCGGCGCCGGGTTGGTGAGTCTGTTGGCCTGGGGTTAGTCTGTTGGCCTGGGGGAGCCTCCCAACGCCAATTAATCCACCCAACGCCAATTGATTGAGCATCGAACACCGGGCCGTCCACCGCGCCGAGCGCATTGATTGCCCCGGGCCAATCCGTTGGCCCGGGGCAAGACTATTGGCGTTGGGTAAGACCGTTGCCAATTGATCCGCCCAACGCCAATTGATTGGGCATCGAGCCCCCGGCGTTCGCCCAGCACCGCCGCAGCTCGGCTTCGTCCACGCCCCGCCCGGCGCCACCTAAGCTGGAAAGTGGTTGAAAGGAGTTCCCCGTGTCCCAGCAGTTCGCCGTTTCCCCGCCGCCCGCGCGCTCTAGCGCGCTGCTGCCAGCCGCTCCCGCCCAGCGGGCGGGCCTGCCCGCCGACGCCTGCCCGCGCTGGCTGGCCAAGGGCTGGCTGACTGTAGCGGGCGCCCTGCTGCGCACGGCCGCCGTCGGCCTGGGCACCGGCCTGTTCTCCTTACTGGCGATCCTCGGGCTGAAGGCGGTGGGCCTCTGGCCGGGCCTGACCGGGGCCGTCTTTGAGGGACGGGGCTCCCAGATCCTCCTCTCCCAGCTCTTGCTGGCCACCGCCGCGCTGGGGGTCTACCTCCTGGTCAGCCATTACCTGGACGTCCGCACCCGCCTGGTGGAACTGCGCTTCGCCAAGGGGCTGCCGCTGGCCGCCGGCCTGGCCGGAGGCACGCTGGCCCTGCTGACCTCCGCCGCCATCGTGTGGGCGCTGGGCGGCTACAGCTTCTCCCCCGGCACCGGGCAGGCGCTGCAAGTCGTGGGCTACATGCTCGTGGTGGGAGTCGGCGCGGGCGTGGCGGAGGAGGTCATCTTTCGCGGCGCGCTTCTGCGCAGCCTGGAGGACGTCTTTGGCACCTGGACGGCCGTGCTCGTCTCCGGCCTCCTCTTTGGCCTGGTGCACGCCGGCAACCCCAACGCCACCTGGTGGTCCAGCCTGGCGATCGGCCTGGAGGCCGGCATGCTACTGGGGCTCCTGTACGTCGCCACGCGCTCCCTGTGGCTGGTGATCGCCTTCCACGCCGCGTGGAACATTGTGCAGGGCCCCATCCTGGGCATCCCGGTCTCCGGGACACCCGTGGGCCCCTCGCTGCTGCTCACCGAGTCCCACGGTTCCCTGTGGCTGACCGGCGGCTCCTTTGGTATCGAGGCCAGCGTCGTCACGGTGCTGCTGCTCGGCGCGGTAAGCGTGGCCCTGGTCTTCGAGGTACGCCGCCGCGACCAGCACGTGGCCCCTCTCTGGCGCAGGCGGCGCTAAGGGGGGCGGCCGGCGCAACGTCGGCCACAAAAATTAGTGGGGCAAGGCGGCCTGTACGCCGGGTTCTGTTACCGCGCTGTCCTTGCGGACCTTGCGCGGCGGCGGCCATCCATCTAGCCCCAGCGTTACCACTGGGGTCAAGCAACCTACCCGTAGGCTCGGGCGGGACGCCCTCAGGCACCTACTGTTTGGTCTTGCTCCGGATGGGGTTTACCTAGCCGACGCAGTCACCTACATCGCTGGTGAGCTCTTACCTCACCGTTTCACCCTTACTCGCATGCGCGAGCGGTCTGCTTTCTGTTGCACTTTCCCGCGGGTCACCCCGGGTGGCCGTTAGCCACCACCCTTCCCTGTGGAGCCCGGACGTTCCTCGTCGCTTTCGCGCCGCGACCGCCCGGCCGCCTTGCCCGCCCAGTAGTCTACGCCAGCACCGCTAGAGTGTTGGCGTGCTGATTTTGTTGCCGCCTTCGCGCACCATGACCGCCCCCACCAGCGGCGGCCCCTACAACCCGGCCGCGCTGAGCTTTGCCGAGTTGGACGACGTTGCCGCGCTCCGCTGCGAGGTCGCCGCCGCCTTCGTGTCCGCCTGTAGCGCCAAAGACGGGGCTAAGCGACTGGGAATCACCGCGCGGCAGGCGGCCGAGCTGCCCGAGTTGGCGCGGCTTGCTGAGCGCCCCGCTCTGGCGGCCGGCCTGGCCTACACCGGGGTGCTTTACGCCTCTGCGGGGCTGCCCTCGCTCGCGGTACCGGAAGCCGCGCGCCCCGGGTTGGAGGTGTTGATCGCCTCGGCGCTCTACGGGTGGGTGCGGCCCCACGACGTGATCGCGCCCTACCGGCTCACCATGTCCTCTCCCCTGCTGGAGCGTCCCCTGGCCGCCGCGTGGCGAGAGGCCGCCTCCGGGGTGCTGTCCTCGCTCAGCGCGGGGCAGCTCACCCTGGACTGCCGCTCTGGGGAGTATCAGGCGGCCGCTCCCGCCAAGGCGTGCGCCGGCGAGTACCTGGCACTCAAGGCGGTCACGGTGAAGGACGGGAAGGAAAAGACCGTCTCCCACTTCGCCAAGCACTACCGGGGCGTGCTGACCGGCGCGCTGGTGGAGTTGGCCGGAACTAAGGATCTGAGCGACTTCACCGCCGCCGACGTGGCACAGGTGGCCGCCGGCCTACCGGAGGTAAAGGACGTCCGCCTGGAGAAGGCCGCCCTCACCCTGGTCGTCTAGCTGCGCGCCCCGGCAAGGAAGAGCCTTCGCGTCCCGAGGCGCGCCCGGCTCACCAACCTCGTCCATGTAGGCCGCAAGCATGGTTACCTCGGACTCCCGTTCCGGTCCGCGATACCCAGAAGCCCACAGGATTGAAGTGTGGGCTTCGCGACTCGACGCTCGAAAGGGTCTTTCACCGTCGCTACCGCCACCAAAAACCACACGATCATCACCCTAGGACAGGTTTAGCGTGGCATCGGTCACATGTGCGGCGGGACTCCCAGCGCGCTGACTAGCAGCCGACCGTCGCTGTAGTGCTCAATCACGGACACGGCGGCTGGAACGGTGCGGATGGTGCGCCAGTCCTTGGCGGCCAAGCGCAGCGAGGCCCCCAGGGCGGCGCGCAACACCACGTTGTGGGTGGCGATCACGATGGTCTTGCCGGCGTGCTCCTTGACGATGCGGCGCAGGGCGGGGATCACGCGGTCGTAGACGTCGCCCACGCTCTCTCCGCCGCCGGGCGGGCGCACGTCGGGCATTGTCACCCAGGTCTCAAGTTGGCCCGGCCAGTCGGCCTCGATCTGCGCAGCAGTGAGCCCCTGCCAGTGCCCCAGGTGGGCCTCGCGGAAGTCCTCGTCGATTACTACCTGCCCCCCGAACGGCTCAGCCAGGATCTGCCCGGTGGAGACCGTGCGGGTCATCGGGGAGGCCAAGAACACGCTCGGCGCGGGCGAATCGGGCCAGATGTCCTGCCCGATCCGGGCGACGAACCGCGCGGAGGCCGCCACCTGCTCCCGCCCGGCCTCGGTGAGGTCCGGGCCCGGCTCGCTGCCGCCGGAGAACTCCCCCGCGATCGTCATCGGGGTAACGCCGTGGCGCACCATCACGATCGTAGTGCGCAGGCCGCTGCCCGCCCACAGCGCCGCCTCCTTCGGCCTGGCCAGCGGCTGGTGACCGGTGGGGGCCGACGTTGCCTCGCCCGCCGCACCGTCCCGCCCGGCCGCTGCCTGCGCCGGCGTGCCCTGCGCCGCCCCGCTCGCAGCCGCATCGGTCGAAGCGGCGCCGGCGGGAACGTCGTCCACCTGCAAGCCCGCAGAATCTGCCTCGTCGGCGCGCGCGTCGGTCGGAGTATCGCCCGCGAAGGCCGGGAGGGCGGCAGCGCACGCCATCTCGCGCCACTCGTCGGTGGCGATCTCCCCGCGCGAATCCATCACCTGGTTGGCCAAGGCGTCCGGCGCGGCGTTCTCAGCGCGCGGCACCCACTGGTAGCGCACCTGGGCCGGGTTGAAGGCGGCCTTGGCCTGCGTGGCCAGCTCGCGCATGTCGGCGTGCTTGATCTTCCAGGCGCCGGTCATCTGGCTCACCACCAGCTTGGAGTCGGCGCGCACCTCAACCTGCGCCTCCGGGTCGATCTCCGCTGCGGCGAGCAGGCCGGCCAGGAGGGCGCGGTACTCGGCCACGTTGTTGGTGGTCTGCCCCAGATAGGCGGCCCGCGTGGCCAGCAGCTCGCCGGTGTCCGCGTCCCGAATCACCGCGCCGTAACCGGCCGGGCCCGGGTTGCCGCGAGCGCCGCCGTCGGTGTTGATTACCAGGCGGCGGGTCACGATTCCATCCGCACCACGATCAGGGTCCCGTCATCGGTAAAGACGATCTCGTCCTCCGGGGCACTGCGGATGCGGTCCAGCTCGGCCGGGTTCAGCTCCGCAGGAGCGCCCTCGGTGCGGCGCCCGTACAGGCCCACCACGGCAAATCCACCGCCGGAGCGGCGGGTCTCCTCGTAGAGCTTGATGAGGGTCTCGTCCAGGTTGGCGGCAAACGCGTTGCGCTCCGCGAGCAGGGCCCCGCCCTCCTGCTTGATGGCGGCCTGCTGCTTGGCGAGGTCCTCGTTGGCGGTCTTGAGCTGCTCCTGCAGCTTGGCGACGGCGGCCTCCGCCGCGGCCTGCTCCTGGTTGGCGGCCTCCTGCCGCTCCAGGATCTCCAGCTCCTCGGCCTCCAGGGTGGCGATGCGGGTCTTGACCACCTCCAGCTCGCGGGAAACCGCGGCGAGCTCCTTGGCCGGGGTGTTGCCGGCGTCCAGGCGCTCCTGGTGGCGGGCGGCGCGCGAACGCACCGCGTCCAGATCCGCCTCCGCGCGGGAGACCTCCCGGTTAATGTCACCCACCGCGGTGCGGGCGGTGACCAGACGGCGCGTGGCCACCTCCGCCTGCGTCTTCAGCTCCGCGATCGTGCCCAGGATGGGCAGGGTGCGCAGGGAGTGGGAGAGGCGCGAGAGCACCAGGTCCTTGGACTGCAGCTCTAGGAGCTGACGCTGCTGCGAGAGGGGCGCTGTTGCCATGGGTTGCCTTCTCTGTATCGATGGGGGCGGAATGTAGTTCTTTGTTGCTGTCCCGCGACGGGACTGGTTTACAGCCTAATTGCTTGCGAGGGCGGGGCGCACGCGATGCCACCGCGCCGGTTCCTAAAAGCGCGCGCTCCACGGGTCGGTGGGCAGGGTGGAGACGGTGACCGCCAGTTCCTCTCCCCGCTCCTTGGCGCTGCGCTCCAGCAGGGCGGCCGCCTTGGGCAGCCACACCCACTCGGTTGCCCAGTGGGTAGCGTTGATGAGCCACGGCTTGCCCTCGGCCAGGTGGTCCTGGGCGGGGTGGTGGCGCAGGTCGGCGGTGAGGAAGGCGTCGGCGCCGCTGGCGCGCGCGGCGGCAAACAGCGAATCGCCGGAGCCGCCGGAGACCGCCAGTGTGGCGATCTGCGCATCCAGCGGACCGCCCACCAACACGCCGAACTCGGTGTGCGGCAGGGCGGCGGCGATCCGCTGGCCCAGCTCGGCCAGGGTGAGCGGGGTGGGCAGCTTGCCCACGCGCCCGATCCCCAGTCCGTCCGCGCCGTCCTGGCCGGGGGCCGGCTCCAGCGGAGCGGCGTCCTGGCCCAGCCCGGCCAGCTCTGCCAGGGCCTCGGCCACGCCCTGCCGGGCGGAGTCCGCGTTGGTGTGTGCGTTGTAGAGCGCGCAGCCGCCGCTGATTAGGTCGTGCACCATGCGTCCCTTGGCGGTGAGCCGGGAGACCGCGTTGGTGCCGCGCAGGAAGATCGGGTGGTGGGTGACCAGCATCTGCGCGTCGCCCGCCAGGGCCTCGGCCACCACCTCCGGGGTGATGTCCACCGAGAGGTGCACACGCTCCACTGCGGCCTGGGGATCTCCGACGCTCAGCCCGTTTACGTCCCATCCCTGCGCCAGAGCGGGCGGGTAGGCGGACTCCAGGATCTCGATTACGTCGGCTACGCGCAAAGTCATGCCGCCACCCTAGCCCAGCGCCCGCGCCCGCCGTATCGGTTGGTCCCGCCGGCGCGCCCGCGCGCAACTAGACTTTGGGGGTCACCGGGCACAGCAACAGCGGGAGGTTTCGTGGGCACTGACCTGCCTTCGTCTTTGGTCGCGGGCCGCCTCGACTCGCCGCTGGGGACGATCCTCCTGGCCGCCACCGACGCCGGCCTGTGGGAGGTGGTGCTGCCCGGCCTGTCCCCCAGTGCCTTGCTGGCCCGCGCCTTGCCCGCCCTTGACGTGGCAAGGCTTGACGTGCGGCACCTCGCCGCGCAGGACCTCGCCGAGGCCGGCCCCGCCGACCCCAGTACTGCCCTGTCCTCCCCCGCTTCTTTCGCCGCCGACGCTCCTCGGCCCGCCCCGCTCGACGTGCCGCCTTCTCTGCCGGCCGACGCTGCCCACGCCGTCCCGCTCGGCGCGCCACCTTCGCTACCCACCGGCGCGCCGCACCCCACGCCGCCGGCCGCCCAGCCGACCGCCCACTCACCCGCGCAGCCTGCCGGCCAGTCTCCCGCGCAGCGCCACCTGCGCCGGGCCGCTGCCGAGCTCGCCGCCTACCTAGCGGGCGGTCGCGCGGGCTTCACAGTGCCCCTGGATTTGCGCACCGCCGGGTTCTCGCGCCGCGCCCAGCTCGCCCTAGCGCAGATCTCCTCCGGACAAACGGAAAGCTACGGCCAGTTGGCCGCCCGCCTGGGTAGCCCGCGCGCGGCCCGCGCCGTGGGCAGGGCGTGCGCCACCAATCCCCTGCCGCTGGTGTTGCCGTGCCACCGGGTGCTGGCCAGCGCCGGCCTGGGCGGCTACGCCGGCGGCCTAGAGCAGAAGCGCTGGCTGCTGCGCCTCGAGGGCGCTGCCACCGGCTAGGGCGCTACTGCGGGCGCGCCCCGAAGAGAGCCCGCCCCACCCGAACGGTGGTGGCCCCCTCCGCGATCGCCCATTCCAAGTCCGCGCTCATGCCCATGGAGAGCTCGCGCACCCCAGCGTGCCCCGCGCTCACAGCCGCCTCCTGCAGGGAGCGCAGCAGGACAAAGTTGCCCCGCACCTGCGCTTCGTCCTGACTATTGGCGGCGATAGTCATCAGACCGCGCACGTTTAGGTGCGGCAGGGCGGCAACGTCGTCCAAAAGGCGCGGCAAATCGGCGGGCGCCACGCCGGACTTGGTCTCCTCGCCGGAGGTGTTGACCTGCAAAAAGACGTCCAGGGTGCGGCCGACCGTCTCCAGGCGGCGCTCCAGCGCCTCGGCCAGCCGCAGCGAATCGAGGGCGTGAAATTCGCTGGCCAGGGCGGCCACGTCGCGCACCTTGTTGGTCTGCAGGTGGCCGATCACGCACCAACGCACGCCCAGATCCGCCAGCTCGGCCTGCTTGGCCACGACTTCCTGCACGCGGTTTTCCGCCAGCTCGCCCATCCCGACCGCCACCGCCAGCCGCAGCCGCGCCGCCGGCACAGTCTTGGAGACGGGCAGGAGCCTGATTTCGCTGCCTTGTCGTCCGACGTTCCGCGCGGCCGCCTCGATACGGGCGCGCACGGCGTTCAGGTTGGTGGAGAACTCTTCGACTGAATTGGCGAACACATCCGCCATTAGACCGCGCCGTGCAGGCCCGGTCAAAGCGGGGAGAATCCAAGGGCGGCCCCGCATATTCGCGAGGCCGCCCTTGGATAGGAGGTTGGTGGGCCCGGCCGGGTTCGAACCGACGACCTCCTGGGTGTAAACCAGGCGCTCTGACCAGCTGAGCTACAGGCCCCAAACAGCGGGTAACACTAGCACGAAACTGCTTACTCCCGCGCCTGGGGTGGGTGGCCGCTGAGGCGCGGCCACCCTGCCGGCACCAGGATGCGCGCCACTACGCCAGTGGGGAGGGGACGGAACGCCTGCTGGAGGCACGAACCTGCAGGTGCCCAACGCGGATGCTGGTGGCCTCCGTCGCGTTCTCCCGCAGTAGGCGAGCCATAATCTTGGCGCCTTCTTCGCCAATCACCTCCGGTAAGCGCACTACTGCGGAGAGCGTGGGCTCCGTGACCCGGCAAAGCGCCGAATCTTCCCAGGTGACGATACCCATCTGGTGGGGAACCTTTACTCCCTCTTCTGCTGCCGCAGCCAGGCCACCCAGCGCAAGGGAGTTGTTCTCGTAAACAACGCCGATCGGGTGAGGAACCGAGCGCAGCATCCGGCGAGTAATGACCTTGCCCTCGCTCTCGGAGAAGTCGGAGGAGAAGCACAGTGCCCTCTCCACGCCGCAGGCGGCAGCGCTCTCTTCGAAGAACCTGGAGCGCATCATCGACTGCTCGTTGGACTCGTCGCCGCCCACAAACGCCAGGGCGGCGTAGCCGCCGTCCACAAGGTGACGTACCACCTGATCCATGAGAACGGCATCGTCGATGGCGATCGAGGAGGAGTTGGGCGACTCGCGGTGAGACCCCAGGACGACGCTGGGCAGACCCAGCTGCGCCAACGTTTCTAAACGGGGATCCTTTTCCCGGGGATGGAGCACAAATACCCCGTCAACACGGCGAGTCCCCCACCATTCTCGGTAAGACTCCACTTCCTCTTTTAGAGTCGAAACGATTCTCACTTGCAATGAATATCCCGATTCTTTCAAACCGCGATTAATTCCAGCAATTAGGCGAAGGTAAGCCGCTTCGCCCACAAATCCGTCTCCCTGACGCAAGATCGTCAGCCCCAAGGTACGCGAGGTTGACTCAGACAGCGCCCGCGCCAAAGCGTTGGGACGCCAGTTCATTTCCTCCGCAACTCGGATGATTCTGGCCCGAGTCTCTTCCGATACGCCAGGCCGCCCGTTAAGCGCGAACGAGACGGCGCTCGGGGAAACCCCGGCAACCTTGGCGATGTCTCGAATAGTAGGACGCATAGAGACCTAGGCTACTTAGGCGCACGCGATAACTCACCCACCAGCCACCCGATGAAGGTCACTAAATCTGCTTAGTTGAGGCAATCACAAGAGACTGCAACATTTTCCGCGCAAATCCTGCCTTTTTTGCCGTGCCTGCAGGGGGCGCAAGCCTTTGCAGCTTTAACGGATCGTCTTTCGCCTGTGACGCACCCACCCTTCCGCCTCCGGGCACACCTCCAGAATTTGGCAAGCACACACTTGCCAAATCATGCGTGGCGCGAGCGAGAGGTCAGGCGGGTGCCAGACCAGTCAGCGCTCACAGCCGCAGCGGAGGTGGCATTCATTCCCGCCAGCCGCGCCGCCTCCGCGATCTCGGTGGGAGGCACATGACCGTGCGAGCGCGCGTTCGGGCTCAGCACCCAGATCAATCCGCCGTTGTCCAGGTTGGCCTGGACATCGACCAGCACGTCCACGAGGTCTTCCTCGGCGGCATCGTCCGCGCGCCACCACACCAGCGCACCATCGGTGACGTCGTCGTAGTCCGGGCCAACTAACGCCTCACCCGTCGCCGCCTCGACGGCATCACGGACGGGGAAAGCGACGTCCTCGTCGTAATAAAACTCCTGAACCACCTGACCGGTGGTGAATCCGAGCCCTGCGCCACTGCCTGCCACGCCGGTTCTCTCTCCTCGCTGAGTGGGGATGTTTGACTCATATTGTTGCAGATCACAGCGACAACGGCGCAAAACACAGCTCTGCTATGGGGGAATCGGTAGCGAACCGCCCCCAATCCGGGGGACAATGGTCCCGCTCGGCCGACGGTGGCCCAGCTCTAGACGTGAAACGAGGATTCGTGAGCCTTACTAACGGGACGCCCCCGCTTATTGATGGCCTGCTAAGCCAGGTTCCCGATATCGACCCGGAGGAGACCCAAGAATGGATCGACTCCCTCGACGGCCTCATTGACGAGCGTGGTGGCCCGCGAGCTCGCTACATCCTGCTGTCGATGCTGCGCGAGGCACGCCTGCGCAACGTGTCGGTCCCCTCTTCCGTCACCACCCCCTACGTCAACACCATCGGTGTGCACGAGGAGCCCTACTTCCCGGGTGACGAGGCCACCGAGGAGAAGTACCGCGGCTGGATCCGCTGGAACGCCGCCGTCATGGTCACGCGCGCGCAGCGCCCGGGCCTCAGCGTCGGCGGCCACATCTCCTCCTACGCCTCCGTGGCCACCCTCTACGAGGTGGGTCTCAACCACTTCTTCCGGGGCAAGGACCACCCCGGCGGTGGCGACCACGTGTTCTTCCAGGGGCACGCCTCCCCCGGTAACTACGCCCGCGCCTTCCTCGAGGGGCGCCTGAGCGCTGAGCAGCTGGACGGCTTCCGCCAGGAGGTCTCCTCCGAGCACGGCATGCCCTCCTACCCCCACCCGCGCCAGATGCCGGAGTTCTGGGAATTCCCCACCGTGTCCATGGGCCTGGGCCCGGCCGAGGCCATCTACCAGGCCTGGGTGGACAAGTACCTGCACCTGCGCGGTCTGAAGGACACCTCCCAGCAGCGCACCTGGGCGTTCCTGGGTGACGGTGAGATGGACGAGCCGGAGAGCCGCGGCATGCTGCAGCTCGCCGCCCAGCAGGGCCTGGACAACCTGACCTTTGTCGTCAACTGCAACCTGCAGCGCCTGGACGGCCCTGTGCGCGGTAACGGCAAGATCATCCAGGAGCTGGAGGCATTCTTCCGCGGTGCCGGCTGGAACGTCATCAAGGTCATCTGGGGCCGCGGCTGGGACAAGCTGCTCAACGCGGACAAGGACCGCGCCCTGGTCAACCTGATGAACGAGACCCTGGACGGCGACTACCAGACGTTCAAGGCCAACGACGGCGCCTACGTCCGCGAGCACTTCTTCGGTCGTGACCCGCGCACCAAGGCCCTCGTGGAGAACATGACGGATGACGAGATCTGGGCGCTCAAGCGCGGCGGTCACGACTACCGCAAGATCTACGCCGCCTACAAGGCCGCCTCCGAGCACACCGGCCAGCCCACCGTCATCCTGGCTCACACCGTCAAGGGCTACGGCCTGGGCTCCCACTTCGCCGGCCGCATGGCCGCGCACCAGATGAAGAAGCTGAAGAGCTCCGACCTGTTGGAGATGCGCGACCGCTTCAACATCCCGATCACCGACGAGGAGCTGCTGGCGGACCCCTACCTGCCGCCGTACTACTGCCCGCCGGAGGACGACCCGACGCTGCGCTACATGCGCGAACGCCGCGCCGCCCTGGGTGGATTCGTGCCCGAGCGCCGCACCGCCCACACCCCGCTTCCCCTGCCGGACGCCAAGCTCTACGAGGGCCTGGCCAAGGGCAGCGGCAAGCAGGAAATCGCCACCACGATGGCTTTCGTGCGCCTGCTCAAGGACCTCATGCGCGACAAGGAGTTCGGCAAGCACCTGGTGCCGATCATCCCCGACGAGGCCCGCACCTTCGGTCTGGACTCGATCTTCCCATCGGCCAAGATCTTCCACACGCGCGGCATGAACTACGTCTCCGCCGACGCGGACATGATGCTCTCCTACAAGGAGAGTGAGCAGGGCCAGATCCTCCACACCGGCATCAATGAGGCCGGCGCCGCCGCCGCGCTGCAGGTGGTGGGAACGTCGTACGCCACCCACGGCGTGCCGATGATCCCGGTCTACATCTTCTACTCGATGTTCGGTTTCCAGCGCACCGGCGACCAGTTCTGGGCCGCCGGCGACCAGCTGGCGCGCGGCTTCATCATCGGCGCCACCGCCGGCCGCACCACGCTGGCCGGTGAAGGCACCCAGCACATGGACGGCCACTCCCCGCTCATCGCCGGCACCAACGAGGCGATCGTCCAGTACGACCCCGCCTATGCCTACGAGATCCGCCACATCGTGCGCGACGCGATCGAGCGCTGGTACGGCGAGAACGAGACCCGCAACCGCGACGTCATGTACTACATGACCGTCTACAACGAGCCCTACCGCCACCCGGCCGAGCCGGAGAACGTGGACGTGGAGGGCATCCTGCGCGGTATCTACCAGCTCTCTCCCGCCGCCGGAGACGGTCCCTGGGTTCAGCTCATGGCCTCTGGCGTGGGCGTGCGCTGGATCGAGGAGGCCAAGGAGATCCTGGCCAACGAGTGGGGCGTGCGCGCGGGCCTGTGGTCCGTGACCTCCTGGAACGAGCTGCGCCGCGACGGTCTGCAGGCAGACGAGCACAACTTCCTGCACCCGGAGCAGCCGCGCCGCGAAGCCTTCGTGACCGCCAAGCTCAAGGGTGCCGGTGGCCCGTTCATCGCCACCAGCGACTTTGACCACCTGGTGCCGGACCAGATCCGCAAGTGGGTTCCCGGCGACTTCCACACCCTGGGCGCCGACGGCTTCGGTTTCAGCGACACGCGCGCTGCGGCCCGCCGCCACTTCAAGATTGACGCCCACTCCGTGGTGGTCAAGGCCCTGCAGGCTCTGGTGGAGCAGGGCACACTGCCGGCTTCCGTGGTTGGCGAGGCGATCGCCCGCTACGACCTGTTCAACGTGAACGCCGGTACCTCCGGTTCTGCGGGCGGCGACGCCTGATCTAGTTCGGTGAGCGGGGGCGGTTCGCTATTTTCGCGGGCCGCCCCCGCGCGTTTGTGTCCGCTGCCCAGTTTTCCTTTTGGTGGCCGACGTTGCCGGGGACCGCGCAGATCCTGCGGGCGATTGCCGCTCGGCCTGCCTCTGCAGGGCGTTACTTGGCCGGGGTCGGCTCGCAGGGGGTGACGTAGCCGAGCTCGGCGAGGTACTCCACGCTTTCGCGGCCCAGGCGCTGAGTGTTCACTTCGTGGTCGGAGAAGGTGGGCAGCTCCAGGGCGTCGGCCGGGGCACGCAGTGGCAGCAGGCCCAGCACGCTGCTACCTGAATCCAGCCCCAGGTGGACGCTGGCGGCGTAGAGGGCGCCGGGATGCGCCAGGGGGCGGGCTTGATCACGGCGGCCAGGCCTAGCTGCCGCGCGCGGCGGCGCAATAGCCGATCTCCCCAGTATCGAGAACTAGGACAACTCGGGCCGGGGGCAACCGCCTGCGGGTGGCTTAGCCCGCTTTGCCGTACTCGGCCTCGATGATCGCCTCCGGGTCCTCTGCGGCCCCTTGTCCCTCCGGATCTGCGTTGTACATTGCCCCGCGATACTGCGGGTTGAGCATGTTCTCCGGGGAGAGGATCTCGTCCAGTTCGGCCTCCCCCAGCAGGCCCATCTCCACCACCACTTCGCGGACGCTACGACCGGAGCGGGCGCACTCCTTGCCCACCAAATCACCGTTGTGGTGTCCAATAACTGGATTGAGGAACGTAACGATGCCGATGGAGTTCATCACGTAGTCGCGGCACACCTTTTCGTTTGCCGTAATTCCCTTCACACAACGCTCTTCCAGACTGCGGCAGGCATTGCCCAAAAGGTCGATCGACTCGAACATGGACTGCGCAATTACCGGCTCCATGACGTTGAGCTGTAACTGTCCCGCGTCGGCCGCGAGCGTGACGGTGACGTCGTTGCCGATTACCTTGAAGCAGACCTGGTTGACCACCTCGGGGATGACCGGGTTCACCTTGGCGGGCATGATCGAGGAGCCCGCCTGCATCTCCGGCAGGTTGATCTCATTCAGTCCCGCGCGCGGGCCGGAGGAGAGCAGGCGCAGGTCGTTGCACACCTTGCCCAGTTTGACCGCCAGGCGCTTCAGGGCGGCGTGCATGGAGACGTAGGCGCCGGTGTCGCTCGTGGCCTCGATGAGATTAGGAGCGCTGGTGACCTCCAGCGCCGTGACCTCCCGCAGGTGCTTGATGACCGCGGCGCGGTAGGAAGAGTGGGTGTTGAGCCCCGTACCGATCGCGGTAGCGCCCAGGTTGACCTCTAAGAGAAGACGGGCGTTGGCGCGCAGACGGGCCAGTTCCTCCTCCAGCAGCTCCGCGAATGCCTCAAAGGCGTCCCCCAGGCGCATCGGCACGGCGTCCTGCAACTGGGTGCGGCCCATAGTGAGAATGTGGTGGAACTCCTCTCCCTTCTGGCGCAGCGCCGCCACCAGAGAGATGACGTCCTCCTCCAACTGCACCACGCGGCGGTAGACGGCGATGCGGAAGCCGGTCGGGTAAGCGTCGTTGGTGGACTGGGCGCGGTTGACGTGGTCGTTCGGGTTGACCACGTCGTAGCGGCCCTTCTCGAAGCCCAGGTACTCCAGCGCGAGGTTAGCCAGCACCTCGTTGGTGTTCATGTTGACGCTCGTGCCGGCCCCGCCCTGGAACAGGTCCACGGGGAACTGGTCCAGGCAGCGCCCCTCGTGCAGCACCGCCAGGCACGCCTGCTCGATCGCGTCGGCCACGTCGATCGGCACGGTCCCGATCTCCCGGTTGGCCCTGATGGCCGCCAGCTTCACCATCACCATGGCGCGCACAAACTCGGGCACCTCATTAATGGTGTGGCCGGAGATCGGGAAGTTCTCCTGCGCCCGCAGGGTGTGGACCCCGTAGTAGGCGGCGGCGGGAACTGCGCGCTTCCCCAGCAGGTCTTCCTCGATGCGCACCGCCGGGGCGGGCCCGGCCGGGTGGCATTGACCGGCCGGGCAGGAATCGGGCGCCACGGAGGGGGCGGTGGCGAGAACGTCGTCCACCTGAGCGGCGGAACCGGACGGGAGGGTGTTTTCGACGGTGTTCATCAGCTTCCTTGCGTTGACACTGCACACACCATAACCACGCGACGCCGCCAAATCTCCCCCAAATGGGGGCGCACGCCGGCATGTACCCACCCTCTGACTCTCCCTTGGTTTGCGCTTGTAAATTCCAGGGGCATTTGTTGGTTAATGCCAAATTTCGGTCCGCCGCGTTCTATGCTCGCCACTATGACCGAGCCGGACGCATCCACCCGCACGCAAGCCCTGCACCGCCTCAGGGCCTCCGCCGACGCACTGGCCGGTGTGGCGCTGAAGAAGATCGAGACCGATCTGCCCTGGTACAACAAGCTCGACGCGCAGGACCGCTCCTGGATCGCCGTGGTGGCGCGCACGGGTATCAACTCGTTTACCAAGTGGTTTGAGGAGCAGAGCTCCACCAGCGACGCCACGGAGATCTTCAACGCTGCTCCGCGCGAGCTCACGCGCTCGATCCCGCTGCAGCACACGCTGGCCCTGATCCGGATCGTCGTGGACGTGGCTGCCACCGAGTCCGTGAAGCTGGTGCCGGAGAACGCTCGCTCGATGGTGCACGACGCCGTGCTGATCTACGCGCGCGACGTTGCCTTCAGCGCCGCTGAGGCCTACGCCAGGGCGGCCGAGCAGCGCGGGGCGTGGGACGCGCGCCTCGAGGCGCTGGTGGTGGACTCGCTGGTGCGCGAGGAAAACGACTCCTCCCTGCACTCGCGCGTGGCCGCTCTCGGCTGGCGCGCCGACCTGCCGGTGTGCGCCGTGGTGGGCGAGGGATCGGTAGCTGAGCGCGCCGTGGCCGACATCCGCCGCGCCGCCGTCAAAGCCGCCCCCAACACGTTGGTGGGCTTATACGGTTCCTACATCCTGGTGCTCTTGGGCGCGCGCGAGCCGCTGCAAACCGCCCGCTGCCTGTGCGAGCAGCTTCCGGGCCGGTGGGCGATTGGCCCGCAGGTGGACGACGTTGCCGCCGCCGGCCGCTCCGTGCGCGCCGCCGAGGCCGCCCTGGACGCCTGCTCGGCGTGGAATACTGCCCCGCAGATCGTCTCCTCCGCCGAGGTCCTGCCCGAGCGTCTGCTGGCGGGCGACGAGCAGGCGCGCACCGAGATGCTGGAGACGATCTATTACCCCCTCATCGAGGCCGGGGCGCCGCTGGTGGAGACCGTGCAGGAATTCCTGGACCAGGGCCGCTCCCTGGAGGGCGCGGCGCGCGCCTTGTATGTGCACCCCAACACCGTGCGTTACCGCCTGCGCCGCATTGCGCAGCTGATCGGGTGGGATCCCACTGACCCGCGCGACGGTTTTGTGTTGCAGATTGCCCTCGCCGCCGGCCGGCTCAGCGCGCGCGAAAGTCGCTGATTTGTAGCTTTCCCCCAATTACGCGGCTTGGGCTTGGTGTATGGCAGCGGCGACGCGAGGTCCGGTGGCGGGGCACACTGGCCAAGTGATTGTTGTGCAGTGCCCCGGACAAGGAGCGCAGAGCCCAGGAATGCTCAGCGCCTGGTTGGATGACTCTACCCAGGAGTTCCTGGCAGAGCTGAGCGAAGCCGCCGGCCTGGACCTGGTGGAGCTTGGCACCACTGCTAGTGCCGAGCAGATCAAGAACACCGCTTACGCCCAGCCGCTGATCGTGACGGCGGGCCTGCTTGCGTGGCGACACCTGGCCGGCCCCTCCGCCCCCTCCGCCCTGGCAGGCAAGGTGGGCCTGGTGGCCGGGCACTCCGTCGGCGAGATCACCGCAGCCGCCGTCGCCGGCGTTCTTTCCCCTACTGCGGCTGTCCAGCTCGCCGCCGCGCGCGGCGGCGCCATGGCCAAGGCTGCGCAGGCGGGGCACACTGGCATGAGCGCGGTGGTGGGCGGCGATCGCGCCGAGGTGCTGGAGGCCATTGCCGCCGCCGGCGCTCACGCCGCCAACCTGAACGGCCCCGGGCAGATTGTGGCTGCCGGTGGCGCCAACGCCCTGGCTGCCCTGGCTGCCAACCCCCCTGCCAAGGCACGCGTCATTGCCCTGGAGGTGCACGGAGCATTCCACTCCCCTGCGATGTCTCCTGCGGTGGAGAGTGTGCAGCGCGCCCTGGAGGGCCTGGACTTTGCCACCCCCGCCATTCGCCTTATCTCCAACCGAGGCGGGGTTGACCTGACCACGGGTGCCGAGGTGGCGGCCGGCATCGCCCACCAGATCACCTCCACCGTGGATTGGACCGCCTGCTGCGAGCAGATCGCGGCGGCCAAGCCCAGCCTGCTGGTGGAGCTCGCCCCCGCCGGCGTCCTCACCCGCATCGCCAAGCGCGCGGTGCCGGGCGTGCGCGCCGTGGCCATCAACACGCCGCAGGAAGCAGCGAGCCTCGTGGAGGAAGAAAAGTGAAGGTAACTGCCCCTTCTGCCGGTTCTCGCATCGCGGGGATTGGGGGTGTGCGCGGCTCCCGAGTGGTGCCCAACGCCGACATCATCGAACCGATCAATTCTAGCGACGAGTGGATCCAGCAGCGCACCGGGATGGTCACGCGCAAGCGCGCCACAGCCGACGAGAGCCTGCTGTGGCTCGCCGTCCAGGCAGGCAAGCAGGCCCTGGAGTCCGCCGGGCTGAGCGCGGCCGACGTTGACTGCGTCCTGCTTGCCACCATCACCCACTTTGAGCAGACGCCCGCGCTGGCCCCCGCCATTGCTGCGCAGATCGGCTGCGGTTCTATTCCCGCCTGGGACATCAGCGCCGCCTGCGCCGGCTACTGCTACGGCATTGCCCAGGCCGACGCGCTGGTGCGTGCCGGCACCAGCCGCTGCGTCCTGGTGATCGGCGCCGAGAGGCTCTCCGACTTCATCGACCCCACCGATCGCTCCATCTCCTTCCTGTTGGGAGACGGCGCTGGCGCTGCGGTGGTGGTTGCCGCCGACCAGCCCGGCATCGGCCAGTCCGTGTGGGGCTCCGAGGGCGACAAGGCGGGCCTGGTGGGGCAGACCCGCAGCTGGCTTGACTACGCCGCCGACCCCAGCCAGAAGGTGCCCGCCCTTACCCAGGAGGGTCCGAGCGTCTTCAAGTGGGCGGCGTTCACCATGGCTGAGGTAGCCAAGGAGGCCATCGCGGCAGCAGGGCTGACGCCCGCGGACATCGACGTGTTCATTCCCCACCAGGCGAACATGCGCATCATCGAAAAGCAGGCCCAGCGCATCGGTTTGCGCCAGGATTGCATTGTGGCTGACGACATCGTCACCACCGGAAATACTTCCTCTGCTTCGGTACCGCTGGCCACGCAGGCCCTTTACCGAGACGGCAGGATTAAGGGCGGCGAGATCGCCCTGCAAATTGGCTTCGGCGCCGGGCTCGCTTACGCGGCCCAGGTGGTGGAGCTGCCCCAGATCACCCCCGCCGCATAAGCGGCACAAACAAGAAAGGCGTAGCAATGGCTGCAACCGAGAACGAGATCCTGGCTGGCCTGGCTGAGATCGTCAACGAGGAGACCGGCGTGGACGTCGCCGAGGTGACGCTGGAGAAGTCCTTCTCTGACGACCTGGACGTGGACTCCCTGTCCATGATGACCATCGTCGCCACCGCCGAGGAGCGCTTCGAGGTGCGGATTCCCGACGAGGACGCCACCGCGCTGTCCACCGTTGGCGACGCCGTCAACTACATCCTCAAGGCCCAGGCCTGATTCTCTTGCTGGCCGGTGCGCTGCTAGGTGCACCGGCCAGCTCCCCCACTTCTCTTTCCCCTTCCCGGCGGCCCTGCCCGCCCAACCGATCGGAGAGCACATGAGCGTCGTAGTTACCGGACTGGGCACCATCAACCCCTTGGGGGGCGACGTTGCCTCCACGTGGCAAGCCTTGCTGGAGGGTCGCTCTGGCATCAAGACGCTGGAGAACGACTGGGTGGAGCGCTACGAGCTGCCGGTGAACTTTGCCGGCGCCGTGGCTGTTGACCCGGCGGAGGTCCTCTCCCCCAAGGAGCTCAACCGCACCGACCCCGTGGCGCGCTACGCCCTCATCTCCGCCAAGCAGGCCTGGGCCGACGCGGGCGAGCCCGAGGTGGACGGCGACCGCCTGGGCGTCGTTATCGGCACCGGCATCGGCGGCGTTCACACGATCCTGGCCGGCTGGGACTCCATTCGTGACCACGGCGCACGCCGAGTCAAGCCACTGACCGTGCCCCTGCTGATGGGCAACTCCCCCGCCGCCACCATTTCCGTTGCGTTCGGGGCCAAGGCCGGCGCACACGCCCCGGTCTCAGCCTGCGCCTCCGGTGCCGAGGCCATCGCCTACGGCGCCCAGATGATCGCAGAGGGCCGCGCCGACGTCGTCATCTGTGGCGGTTCCGAGGCGGCCATCCACCCGCTTCCGCTCGCAGCCTTTGCCCGCATGCGCGCACTGTCCACCCGCACCGACGACCCGGCCGGCGCCTCCCGGCCCTACGACCAGTCCCGCGACGGTTTTGTCCTGGCCGAGGGCGCCGGCGTGGTGGTCCTGGAGTCCGCCGAGCACGCTGCCAAGCGCGGGGCCCGCGTCCACGCGGTCCTGGCCGGCTGGGGCATGACGGCCGACGCGTTCGACATCGCTCCCCCGGACCCGAGCGGTGCCGGGCAGGAGACCGCCATGCGCCTGGCCCTCGCCCAGGCAGGCGCCACGGGCGAGGACGTGGTTCACGTCAACGCGCACGCCACCTCCACCCCCGCCGGTGACATCGTCGA
>JAUMWR010000064.1 GCA_030529545.1 Buchananella hordeovulneris | reverse complement strand
GGGTTGGCGGTGTTTCTTGTCGCACAGGTTGGGTTCTTGTCGCCGAGGTTGTGTTCTCGTCGCCCGGGTGGGGGTCGTCTGTCACGGGTGTGGGAGGACTGGCGGGTGTTGGGGTGCGTTAGTTGGGCGACAAGTCCGTCAGTTGGGCGACGGGTTGGTGGGGTTTCTTGTCGCCCGGGTTGGGTTCTTGTCGCCGGGGCGGGGGGGACGTTCGTCGCGACCGCGACCGCGACTGCGGCAGCGCTCGCGGCTGGCGCGCTGAGCGCCCCGCCGGCCTGCCCGCTGCGACCCAGCCGTCGCCGGGGCGGGGCCGGTCGGCGAGGAGTCTGGCGAGGTCGGCTCCATTGAGCGGCCGCCCGCCAGGGAGGGGGCCGCGCCAGGTTCTGGGCAAAGCGGCGGGGCCGCGACCGGCAACCGGTCGCGGCCCCGAAGCCCGCTGCTCGGGTCAGGCCGAGCGGCGCTGGCGCTGAGAAATGATGAGCGCGCGCTCGTCCTCGGACAGGCCGCCCCAGACCCCGTAGGGTTCGCGGGAGGCCAGGGCGTGCTCGCGGCACTCCAGCATCACCGGGCAGGAGTCGCAGATTGCCTTCGCGGTGGCAATGCGGCGGCGGCGGGACAGGCCGCGCTCGCCGTCTGGGTGGAAGAAAAGCGAAGAGTCCATGCCCTGGCACGCACCCTCAAATTGCCAGTCCCAGGCATCCAAAGCAGGGCCCGGTAGGCGAGACAGCTCAGCCATGATTCGCTCCAATCGACAGTTTCACTGAATCGAACCTACCAACGAAATCAGCACAGCTGAAAAATTGCAGCAAAGCCGAATGTTCCTCCCAGTTTGTGTTCAGGATTGGCCTAAATTCAAGGAAAACTGAAGCTCCGCTGGGAGCGGTCAACGTGCGGATTACCACGCCCAAAGTGGGGTTGAAGGGCCCTGGGGCGCCGCTAGAATCGATGTGGTGAGCATCGATTTGCGTGCGGCCCTGGAGCCGCTGACTGGCCTAACGTACGACGACGTCCTGCTCCTGCCGGAGCTCACCGATGTGATCCCCTCTGAAGTCTCGACGCGCACGCGCCTGACCCGGGAGATCGAACTCAACATTCCCATGCTTTCTGCGGCAATGGATACGGTCACCGAGGCCCGCATGGCTATCGCCATGGCCCGCCAGGGCGGAATCGGCATCCTGCACCGCAACCTTTCGATCGAGGAGCAGGCACAGCAGGTGCGCCAGGTGAAGCGCTCCGAGTCCGGCATGGTTAACGACCCGGTGACCGTCAGCCCCACCGCCACCATCGCGGAGCTGGACTCCCTGTGCGGTCACTACCGCGTCTCCGGCCTGCCGGTCGTTGACGACAACGGGATCTTGCTGGGCATCATCACCAACCGTGACCTGCGGTTCGTGCCGCCGGAGACTTGGGCCACCACCCAGGTGCACGAGTGCATGACCCCGATGCCGCTGGTGACCGGCCACGTCGGCATCGACCGTGAGGAGGCCAAGCAGCTGCTGGCCAAGAACCGCATCGAGAAGCTGCCGATCGTGGACGCTGACGGTCGCCTGCAGGGTCTGATCACGGTCAAGGACTTCGTTAAGACCGAGCAGTACCCCAACGCCTCCAAGGACGCAGAGGGCCGCCTCATGGTGGGTGCCGCTGTGGGTTACTGGGGCGACACCTGGGAGCGGGCCACCGCGCTGCGCGAGGCCGGCGTGGACGTGCTGGTGGTGGACACCGCCAACGGTGGCGCCAAGCTCGCCCTGGAGATGATCTCCCGCATCAAGTCTGACCCCGAGTTCGCTCGCGTCCAGGTGATCGGCGGTAACGTCGCCACCACCGAGGGCGCGCAGGCCCTGATCGACGCCGGCGCTGACGGCGTGAAGGTGGGCGTTGGCCCGGGCTCCATTTGCACCACCCGCGTGGTGGCCGGCGTGGGCGTCCCGCAGATCACCGCCATCCAGCTCGCCGCCATGGCTTGCAAGCCGGCCGGCGTCCCGCTGATCGCCGACGGTGGCCTGCAGTACTCCGGTGACATCGCCAAGGCCCTGGTGGCCGGCGCCGACGCCGTGATGGTGGGTTCCCTGCTGGCGGGCTGCGAGGAGTCCCCGGGCCAGCTCGTGTTCACCAACGGTAAGCAGTACAAGCAGTACCGTGGCATGGGCTCCCTGGGCGCCATGAGTTCCCGTGGTCGCAAGTCCTACTCCAAGGACCGCTACTTCCAGGCCGACGTTTCCAGCGACGACAAGATCGTGCCCGAGGGCATCGAGGGCCAGGTGCCGTACTCCGGTTCCCTGAGCGCCGTGATGAACCAGCTGGTGGGTGGCCTGCAGCAGTCGATGTTCTACACCGGCTCCCGCACCATCGCCGAGCTGAAGAACAACGGCCGCTTTGTGCGCATCACGTCTGCGGGCCTAAAGGAGAGCCACCCGCACGACGTCCAGATCACCGTGGAGGCCCCCAACTACACGGGCCGCTCCTGATCTGAGCCAATAGTGGTGGCCAGGCAGTTGATCTGTCCGGCCACCACTTTTCTTTCCGCCGACGTTTCCTCCGGCAGACGGCATGGATCTGGCCGACGCGCCCTGCGGCCTGCGGCGTAGATTTCGGCCGACGTTTCCGCACGCCCGTTGCATAGATCCGCCCGACGCTCCAGCAGGCCTGGAAACACATACGCGCAGTGCCCCGCCGGCCGGCTTGCGTGCGCGTCCAGCCCTTCCCGCGTACCGCAGCCCAAATACGACCGACACTCCACCCGCCTAGGCGTTGAATGCGGCGGGCGGAGCGTCGGCGGACAAAATCATCGCGGGCGCGTGCAGGAATCAGGCGCGCAGTGGCGCGACGCTAGGGCCACTGGGTGTTGGCCAGGTTGGTGGTGCGGCCCTGGCGGCGCAGCCAGTCGTTGAAGTTCTCCGCCCACTTGCGGTGGGCCTCGCGCTGCCAGTCGTAGCGCTCGGCGGGGGCGAGGGCGGCGAACTCGGGGTAGCGGGCAAGGAGCACGCCGAGCACGTCGAGGGTGGCGCGCACGTCAACGTCGGCCGTGTGCAGGTCCCCGGTGGGGGCGGGCACGCCGTAGTGGTCCATCATCGAGCCGAGGGTGCGCTTGCCCTTGCGGTAGCGGTCCAGGGCGCGGTCGATCACCAGCGGGTCGAGGACGGCGCGCAGCTCGCCGCCAATGCGGTCCTCGACTGTGGGCAGGCCGTGGCGGCGCAGCTCGGCTCGCAGAATCGCCAGGTCGAAGCTCGCGTTGAAGGCCACGACCACGGCGCCGCGCGCCACGTAGTCGGCCAGCGCGGCCGCGATCTCCTCCAGCACCTGGGCAGCGGGGCGGCCGTGGGCGCGGGCGTACTCGGTGGTGATGCCGTGGACGTCGGCGGCGGCCTGCGGGATTTCCACCCCGGGGTCTGCCAGCCAGTTGAATACCTGGTCGGCCGCGCCAACCCCGCGCAGCACCAGCGCTGCGGTGACGATGCGGTCGCTGTCCGTGTTAACCCCGGTGGTCTCCGTATCGAAGCCCACCAGCACGCCGTGAAGATCCATTGCTTCCCCTTTCAACCCCCAATGGTGCCACCTGCCACCCACATTCAGGCGCGCGGCTAGGCTGAGGGCGTGAACGAGATTGAGATTGGGCGCGGCAAGCGCGGACGGCGGGCATATTCCTTTGACGACATCGCGGTGGTTCCTTCCCGCCGCACCAGGGACCCGGAGGACGTGTCAATCTCGTGGCAGATCGACGCCTACCACGTGGACCTGCCGGTGATGGCGGCCCCGATGGACTCGGTGATGAGCCCGGCCACGGCGATTGAGCTGGGCCGCCTGGGTGGAATTGGCGTGCTGGACCTGGACGGCCTGTGGACGCGGTATGAGGACCCCACGCCGTTCTTCGCGGAGATCGCGGCGCTGCCGCAGGAGCAGGTGACGCGCCGCCTGCAGCAGATCTACGCCGAGCCCATCAAGGAGGAGCTGATCACCGCGCGCCTGGGCCAGATCCGGGAGGCGGGGGTGACGGTGGCGGGCAAGCTCTCCCCGCAGCACACGCAGCGCTACGGGCGGGCCGTGGTGGAGGCGGGCGTGGATCTGTTCGTCATCCGTGGCACCACGGTGAGCGCCGAGCACGTCTCCTCCCGCGAGGAGCCGCTGAACCTGAAGCGTTTCATCTACGAACTGGACGTGCCGGTGGTGGTGGGCGGCGTGGCCACGTACACGGCCGCGCTGCACCTGATGCGTACGGGCGCCGCCGCCGTGCTGGTTGGGTTTGGGGGCGGCGCCTCCCACACCACCCGCCGCGCCCTGGGGATCCACGTGCCTATGGCCACCGCGATCGCCGACGTTGCCGCCGCCCGCCGCGACTACTTGGATGAGTCTGGGGGACGTTACGTGCACATCGTGGCCGATGGTGCGGTGGGACGCTCCGGAGACCTGGTGAAGGCTTTCGCGTGCGGCGCGGACGGCGTGATGCTGGGTTCGGCGCTGGCCAAGGCCACGGAGGCGCCGGGGCAGGGCTGGCACTGGGGCGCGGAGGCTCACCACAAGCGCTTGCCGCGCGGGGAACGGGTTCACGTGGGCACGGTGGGCAGCATGCGGGAGATCCTGTTGGGCCCAGCTTCGCAGCCGGATGGCTCCCTCAACCTGATGGGGGCTCTGCGGCAGACCATGGCCACCACGGGCTACAGCGATTTGAAGGAGCTGCAGCGAATTGATGTGGTGGTTTCCCCGTACCGCGCGGGCTAGTAGCGGCGTAAGATCTAGACGTACTACGTGAGCGCCCGGCGGAAAGAGCTGGCGCCCGCAGACTTTGCGATAGGAGCAAAAATGGCACAGCGCACCGCGACCATCGGTTCCAAGGTTGGCCTTCACGCCCGTCCGGCAGCCACCTTCGTCGCCGCGGTTAACGAGCACGACTTCGACATCGAGATCGCCCTGGAGGGCGGCGAGGCCGTTGACGCCTCCTCCATCCTCGGTGTGATGACCCTGGGTGCTGGTTTCGGCGACGTCGTCGTTCTCTCCAGCGACGACGAGGGCGTCGAGGAGGTCCTCGACCAGCTGGTTGCTCTCCTGGAGTCTGACCTGGACGCCTGATCAGCCCGCAAAGGCTTAACCGCTAGCCAAAAGGGTGTGGCCCCCAGCGTTGCTGGGGGCCACACCCTTTTGAGTTATCAGCGAGAGCAGGAGGGGCCCTTGCCGATGGTCAGGGTGACCTCGCCGGTGTGGGCAAAGAAGTCGTTGCCCTTGTCGTCCACCACGATGAAGGCCGGGAAGTCCTCGACCTCAATCTTCCAGATGGCCTCCATGCCGAGCTCGGGGTACTCCAGGAGCTCCACCTTCTTGATGCAGTCCTGGGCCAGGCGGGCGGCGGGGCCACCGATGGAGCCCAGGTAGAAGCCGCCGTGCTTGGCGCAGGCGTCGGTGACGGCCTTGGAGCGGTTGCCCTTGGCGAGCATCACCATGGAGCCGCCGGCGGCCTGGAACTCGTCCACGTAGGCGTCCATGCGGCCAGCGGTGGTGGGGCCGAAGGAGCCGGAGGGCATGCCCTCGGGTGTCTTGGCCGGGCCGGCGTAGTAGACCGGGTGGTCCTTCAGGTACTGCGGCATCTCCTCGCCGGCCTCCAGGCGCTCGCGGATCTTGGCGTGGGCGATGTCGCGGGCCACGATCAGGGTGCCGGTCAGGGAAAGGCGGGTCTTGATCGGGTACTTGGACAGCTCGGCGCGGATCTCGTCCATCGGGCGGGACAGGTCGATCTTGACGGCGGCGCCCTTGCCGGTGCCGCTCACGCCGTCGGTGGCGGCGTCGAGCTCGGCGTCGGTGGTCTCCGGCAGGAAGCGGCCCGGGTCGAACTCGAGCTGCTCCAAGAACACGCCCTCGGGGGTGATCTTGGCCTTGGCCTGGCGGTCTGCGGAGCAGGACACGGCGATGGCGACGGGCAGGGAGGCGCCGTGGCGCGGCAGGCGGATGACGCGAACGTCGTGGCAGAAGTACTTGCCGCCGAACTGGGCGCCGATGCCGATCTTGCGGGTCAGGTCCAGCACCTGCTCCTCGAGCTCCAGGTCGCGGAAGCCGTGGCCGGCCATGCTGCCCTTGGTGGGCAGGGAGTCCAGGTAGCGGGCGGAGGCGTACTTGGCGGTCTTGAGGGCGAACTCGGCGGAGGTGCCGCCCACAACGATGGCCAGGTGGTAGGGCGGGCAAGCGGCCGTACCCAGGGAGCGGATCTTCTCCTCCAGGAACTGCATCATGCGCTCCGGGTTCAAAATCGCCTTGGTCTCCTGGAACAGGTAGGACTTGTTGGCGCTACCGCCACCCTTGGCCATGAACAGGAACTTGTAGGCCAGCTCGTGGCCCGGCGCGGTGTCGGCGTACAGCTCGATCTGCGCCGGCAGGTTGGTGCCGGTGTTGCGCTCGTCCCACATGGTGATGGGGGCGTTCTGCGAGTAGCGCAGGTTGAGGTTGGTGTAGGCGTCCATGATGCCCTTGGACAGGTGCAGCTCGTCCGGGCCGTCGGTGAGGACCTGCTGGCCGCGCTTGCCCATGATGATGGCGGTACCGGTGTCCTGGCACATGGGCAGCACGCCGGCGGCGGCGATGTGGGCGTTCTTGAGCAGGTCGAGGGCGACGAACTTGTCGTTGTCGCTGGCCTCGTCGTCCTCAAGAATGTTTCGCAGCTGCTGCAGGTGGCCGGGGCGCAGGTAGTGGGAGATGTCGTGGATGGCCTCGGTGGCCAGCATCTGCAGGGCCTCGGGGGCTACCTGGAGGAACTTGCGCCCGTCGGGGCCTTCGACCACGCTGACGCCCTCGGTGGTTAGGCAACGGTAAGGCGTGGTGTCCTCGCCGATCGGCAGCATGTCCTCGTACAGGAATTCGGCCATCTCTACTCCTTTGTTGGCATTCCCGTTCACGCTACGGACTGGGCGGGCCGGTGGAGGGGACGGCGGTCCCGCCGCAGTTCGAGCCCGCGCAGTGGGGCGGGAGCGGGGGCCAAGTTTTGTTGTAATTACGCCCCAAAAGTGGTGGCTAGGTTTGCCTTGCCTTGGTAGTGGTCGACGTTGCCTTCGGCCGGCCTTTTGAGCGGCTCGAGCGCGGGGCGGGGGAGTGAAATCGGGGGCGCCGCCGTTATCAAAATCTGGGACTAAGGTTGCGCTAACCTAATTAATTGGGCCGGAAGAATTGGGCCTCGAAACCCGTGCCGCAAGGAGGAGCAATGACCGAGTACCGGATTGAACACGACACGATGGGTGAGGTGCGCGTCCCGGTGGACGCCCTCTACCGGGCGCAAACCCAGCGCGCAGTGGAGAACTTCCCGATCTCCGGTCAGGGCCTGACCCCGCACCACATCGCCGCGCTGGGCCACATCAAGCGCGCCGCCGCGCTGGCCAACGCCGAGCTGGGCGTTATTGCTGGCGACGTCAGCCAGGCGATTGTTGCCGCGGCCGACCAGGTGATCGCCGGCGAGGTCAACGACCACTTCCCGATCGACGTGTTCCAGACGGGTTCGGGGACGTCGTCCAACATGAACACCAACGAGGTGATCGCCACCCTGGCCAGCCGCGCCTCCGGCCTCGAGGTCCACCCCAACGACCACGTCAACGCCTCGCAGTCCTCCAACGACGTCTTCCCCTCCTCCATTCACATCGCCGCCTACCAGGCCGCGGTCGAAGTGCTGCTGCCGGGCCTGAAGACCCTGCACGCCTCCCTGGATGCCAAGGCCAAGGAGTTCGTCGGCGTGGTGAAGTCCGGGCGCACCCACCTGATGGACGCCACCCCGATCACGCTGGGCCAGGAGTTCTCCGGCTACGCCGCGCAGGTGGCCAAGGGCATCGAGCGCGTGGAGGCCGCGCTGCCGCGCCTGGCCGAGCTGCCGCTGGGTGGCACCGCCGTCGGCACCGGTATCAACACCCCGGCCGGGTTTAGCGCCCGCGTGATTGAGCTGATTGCGCAGCACACGGGGCTGCCGCTGCGCGAGGCCGACAACCACTTCGAGGCCCAGGCCGCCCAGGACTCCCTGGTGGAGTTCTCCGGCGCCATGCGCACCGTGGCCGTCTCCCTGGTCAAGATCGCCAACGACCTGCGTTGGATGGGCTCCGGCCCGCGCACCGGCCTGGGGGAGGTCAACCTGCCCGACCTGCAGCCGGGCTCCTCGATCATGCCGGGCAAGGTCAACCCCGTGCTGCCGGAGGCCACCGTCATGGTTGCGGCCCAGGTGATCGGTAACGACGCCGCGATCGCGTTCGCGGGCGCGCAGGGCAACTTTGACCTGCTGGTCATGCTGCCCGTCATGGCCCAGAACCTGCTGCAGTCCGCCACCATCCTGGGCAACGTCTCCCGCGTGCTCGCCGAGCGCTGCGTGGACGGCATTACCGCCAACGAGGAGCGCTGCCTGCGCCTGGCGGAGTCCTCCCCATCCATCGTCACCCCGCTCAACCGCCTGATCGGCTACGAGGCGGCGGCCAAGATCGCCAAGCACTCGGTCAAGGCGGACCTGACCGTGCGCGAGGCCGTGATCGACCTGGGCTTCGTGGAACGCGGCGAGGTCACGCTGGAGCAGCTGGACGCTGCCCTGGACGTGCGCAGCATGACCGGCAACTACTAGGCCTCCCGGTAGGGGAGAGGTCCCCCGGAGCTGGGCCTGGGCGGGCGCGGAATACTCCGCGCCCGCCCAACCTTTTGCTTCCAGAGGAGGCGAGTCAAAATTGCGGGCGAGGGAAGAGGTTTCCAGCGAAGCCGTGACTTGACGTCACGTGAATCGAGAGGGCGAACCCTCATTGCTGGAGGCGGCTTGCCCCTCGCATAGGCTTCCTCTTCCATCCGCGCCTCGGAGTTAACGCGATGGTATGCGGACTCGCCCGCCAGGCCGGTAGTTGACGTGTACCTGGAGTTCCACGAATGTGGCGCGGCGGTAACGGGCCGGGCGCCGGAGCTGGGCGGGGCCGGCTTGTTTTGGGG
>JAUMWR010000008.1 GCA_030529545.1 Buchananella hordeovulneris | reverse complement strand
CGGACGGTTGTTGGTTCGAGTCCAACCGCAGGAGCCACCAAAACCCCGGGCGGAACCCCGGGGTTTTTTGTTTGCGCGGGTCGCGGGCTCTCCGCAGAAACTCCCGCTCCCTGCCCACCTTTTGGACATCCCGAATCGCCTGGTGGGCGCGAGGTCTAGAGTTCGGGGCATGACGTACGCAACCTCTTTCCAGAACTGGTGGCTCACCTGACCGGGTGAACCACTGATTTGCGTACAAAAAAGCAGGCTCGCCCAAGACGGCGGGCCTTTCTTTTTGCCTAAGTACTCCGCCGCTTGGCTAAGACTTCAAGGCAGAAAGCAATGGCAGAACTACAACAAACGGCTCCCCGGGTGTTCGAAATCCCGGTGGAGTACCAGCCCGACGGCGGGGCACTCCTGGACCACCTGGCCAAGTGCGGCTTCTTGGGTGCGAGCGGTGCGGACACCGCCGGCACAGAGATCAACACCGGGGGCAGCGCGGGCAACGCGGCGGCTGCCTCCGCCGGTCCAGTCTTGCCGCAGGCGGTGTTGTTGGAGAGCGCGGACGTGGTCTCCAAGGCCCACCTGACCACGATTGCGGTGCTCGACTCTGCGCTGACGCTCTCCTGCGACGGGGACCTGGTCACCGCCACCGCCCAGCCGGACGCGGACGGCAGGGCGCAGTTGCAGCATCTGTGCGACGAGCTCCCGCACGCCCTGCGGGAGCGCTGCGAGCTGGCGGCCACCTTCGAGCTGCCGAGCCTGCGCGAGGAGGACGCCGATGAGGGCCGACGCCTCTCCCACCGCGCCACCATGGAGCCGCTGCGTGTGCTGGCCGACGCCGAGGTCGATCACCCGCACCTGCCGCTCCTGGCGGGTGTGGTCGCCTTCGACTACCTGGCCACGATGGAGGAGTTGCCGGTAGTGGCGGCCGGCGCCAACACCTGCCCCGACTACCTGTTTTATTCGGCGCGCGTGATTCTGGTGGTGGACCACGAGAGCCAGACAGCCAATTTGGTGGGGGCTTCGTTGGACGACGTTGCCTTGCAGGCCAAGCTGCGCGCCCTGGCTGCGGCCATTGACGCCTGCCCTCCGGCGGCTGGGAGTACCGAGCCCGTGGAGAACGGCGCAGAGACCCTCACGGCGAGCCCGACCGTGAGCGACGCCGATTTTGTGCAGACCGTGCGCCTGCTCCAGGAGAACATCGCGGCCGGCGACGTCTACCAGGTGGTGCCCTCGCGCGGCTACCAGATCCAGTGCCCGGACCCACTGGCCGCCTACCGCCACCTGCGCCTGACCAACCCAAGCCCCTACATGTTCTACATCGGCACCCCTGACTTCCAGCTCTTTGGCGCATCCCCGGAGTCCTCCCTGCTGCACTGCGCGCGCACCGGGCGCGTGTCCATTCGCCCCATTGCCGGGACGCGCCCCCGCGGTTTTGACCCGGAGGGCGGCATCGATACCGAGCTGGACACCCGCCTGGAACTGGAGCTGCGCAGCGACGCCAAGGAGGTGGCCGAGCACGTGATGCTGGTGGACCTGGCCCGCAACGACGTGGCGCGCGTTGCTAAGGCGGGCACCCGCCGGGTGGACGTGCTGCTGCGCGTGGACCGCTACTCCCGCGTGATGCACCTGGTCTCCGAGGTTTCAGGGCAACTGCGGGCGGACCTGCACCCACTGGACGCCTTCCGCGCCTCCATGACGATGGGCACGCTCACCGGCGCCCCCAAATTGGAGGCGGCCGGTCTGATCCGGCAGGCGGAGGGCCAGCGGCGCGGCTCCTACGGCGGGGCCGTGGGATACCTGCGCGGCGATGGCGAGCTGGACACCTGCATCGTGATCCGCTCGGCCTTTGTGCGCGGCGGGCGCGCCCTGGTACAGGCCGGGGCGGGCGTCGTCTCCGCTTCCCTGCCCGCAAACGAGGCCGCAGAGACGCGGCACAAGGCCAGCGCGGTGCTGAGCTCGATCGCCGCCGCGCAGGGCGCGCGCCTAGTGATCGCAGCGGCCCCCGCCGCCTGCCCCGACCACGGGGAGGGCGCGGGCGTCACGCCCGGCGGGGCGGCAGCAAACGAAGACGGCACGCCCACCAAGAGAGGCAACTGACCATGCGAGTGGTGTTCCTGGACAACCGCGACTCATTTGTTTACAACCTCGTGGACCTCACCAGCACGCTAGCCACGGAGGTCACGGTCTACCGCAACAGCACCCCGCTGGACACGATCCTGCGGGCGCTGGAGCCCGCTGCGGCAGAGCGGGCCGCCGGCACCCGTCCCCTGCTGATCACCTCGCCCGGCCCCGGCCACCCTCGCCAGGCCGGCTGCCTGGTGGAGCTGACCGAGCACACGGTGCGCCACGCCATCCCGCTGCTCGGCATCTGCCTGGGCTACCAGGCACTAGTGGCGGCCGCCGGTGGCCAGGTGGGCCCGGTGGGCCCCACCCACGGTCGCAAGGACTTTGCCCACCTCACTCCCGCCGGGGCCGCCCACCCCGCCTTTGCCGCGATCGCCCGCCACCCGCAGCCCGCGCTCGCGACCGGTCAGAGCGGCGCGGAGGGTCACGGCGGCGCCTCTAACGAGCCCGGTGCCCAGAACCTGGGCGGCATCGAGGTGGCCCGCTACCACTCGCTGGGCGCCACCACGCTGCCCGAGGCCCTGGAGGAGATCGCCCGCTGTGGCGACGGCGTGGTCATGGCGGCTCGCCACCGCGAGCGCCCCGCCGTCGGGTTGCAGTTTCACCCGGAATCGATCCTTACCCCGCAGGGCCCCATCCTGCTGCGCCGCCTCATAGAGGACCTGGCGCGCCAGCCCAACAACCTCCCCTCCGCTCCCGCCAACTGAACCCGGCAGCAAGTAACGCAAGGAAAAAACTAATGACTATTTCCCACTCCGCCCACCTGCGGGCCGTCCTGGCCGGGCAGCGCCTGTCTCGCCAGGCCAGCCTCGAGCTCTTCGCCCAGGTCTCTGCTGGGAACCTCTCCCATATCGAAACTGCGGCCCTGCTGGGTGCTTTGCATGCGCGCGGCGAGGACGCCCGGGAGATCGCTGGCGCCGCCGCCGCGTTCCGGGCCGCCGCCATTCCGCTGGCCACCCGGCAGCGGGAGTTAATCGACGTGGTCGGCACGGGAGGGGACTCCGCTGGCACGGTCAATATCTCCACGGCCGCCGCGATCCTGGGCGCCGCGATGGGCCTGAACGTCGCCAAGCACGGCAACCGCGCGGTCTCTTCCCAGGCGGGGGCGGCCGACGTGATCGCCGCCCTGGGCATCCCGCTGCAGCTGTCCCCGGCCGCCGTGGCCACCCTGCTGGAGGAAACGGGATTCGCCTTCCTCTTTGCCCAGCTCTACCACCCGGCCATGCGCCACGTCGCCCCGGTGCGTGCCGCGCTGGCCAGCCCCACGATCTTCAACATCCTGGGCCCGCTGCTAAATCCCGCCCCGCTGGACTACCAGCTGGTGGGTGTGGGCAACCCGAAGTACTTGGAGGACATAGCCCAGGCGCTTACTACCGCACCGTTGTCGCGGGCGGTGGCCGTGCACGGCGACGGCCTAGACGAGGTCGCCCTCGACGCCCCCACCCAGATCCGCGAGATCGTGGACGGGAAGGTGCGCTCCTACAGCATCACCCCGCAGGAGCTGGGGCTCTCTCCCTCCGCGCGGGTTGACCTGGTGGGCGGCAACGCCGCAGAGAACGCCGAGCTGATCCGCAACGTCTTTGCTGGCGGGGGAGTGCCGGCCCAGCGCGACGCGATCGCCGTGACCACCGGCCTCATGCTCTACGTCAGCGGGCGTGCCGGCACGTGGGCGCAGGGCACCGGGCAGGCCCTGGAGAAGCTGGCGACGGGCACTGTCAACGCGTTCTTGGACATGGTCTGCGCCCGCGCCCAGGAGCTCTACGCGCTCCAGCAGGAGACCGAACCTGCCGCCACTCCCGCTTCCTTTCAGTCCCGCCTTACCGTAGGAGCCCAGGCATGAACCGCCAGCACGATCACGTTCCCGCCCAGAGCGGGGCAGCAGTAAGCCGCCAGCCCGTGGCTGAGCAGGCCCGCCAGGAGGGCACGGTGCTCACGCAGATCGTGGCCGCCCGCCGCCTGGACCTGCCCGAGCTGCGCGAGCGATACGGCCACCTGAGCCTTGCCACCCTTGCCCCCTCCGACCGTAGCCTCGAGGCGGCCCTGCGCACTCGCCAGGGAGCGAGCGGGCAGAGCCAGGCGCCCCTTCGCGGCGACGCCGTAGCGACCGAGGCCGGCGGCGGAGTCGGTTTGGCCGACGCTCCTGCGGCCTGCGCATTGGGGGCCGCCGTCCCTCCCGCCGGTGAAGTACAGACCGACGCCGCTCAGGCCGGAGTCGCTGCGGCCGGGCCGGCGCTCATCATGGAATGCAAGGCGGCCTCTCCTTCGCGCGGCGTGATTGTGGGCGGCGGCTACGACCCGGCGTGGCTGGCTGCCGCCTACGCGCCGTACGCGGCTGCCATCTCCGTCCTGTGCGAGCCCGACTACTTTGAGGGCGACTACCAGCACCTGGAGCAGGTGCGCGCGGTGGTGAAACAGCCGGTGCTGTGCAAGGACTTCATCATCGACCCCATCCAGCTTCTGGCCGCCCGCTTCCATGGCGCGGACGCGGTCCTACTGATGCTCTCGGTACTCGACGACCAGCAGTACACGCGCCTGGCCGGGATCGCCGCCCGCCTGGGCATGGACGTGCTGACCGAGGTGGACAGCCCCGAGCAGATGCACCGCGCCCAGGAACTCGGGGCGCGCATCATCGGGATCAACAACCGCGACCTGCGCACCCTGACCACCGACCTGGGCCGCACGGCGCAGCTCGCGCCACTGGCTCCCAGCGGGGTGGTCCTGGTGGGCGAGTCCGGGGTCAACTCGCGGGCCGAGGCGCTGGGACTGGGCGAGCTGGTGGACGCGGTGCTAGTGGGCTCGGCCCTCTCCGGCGCGGCGGACCCGGCCGCGCAGGCGGCAGCGCTGGCGGGCGGCCAGCCCTCTGTTGGGCCCGGCTACGCCCGTGAGCTCGTCGGGCGGCTGTCCTGGGCGCCGCACTCGGCCGCCCAGCTCCGCCGGGCGGCCGGGCCAACCCCGCTGGGCGGCGGGAGCCACGCAGCTCCCGCCGGCGCGGACGCTCCCGAGCAGTCCACTCTGCTGCCGGCCTACTTTGGTGAGTTTGGTGGCCAGTACGTGCCGGAGTTGTTGATCCCGGCGCTGGACCAGCTGGAGGCCGCCTTCGTGGCGGCCATCGACGACCCCGCGTTCATCGCGGAGGTCAACGAGTTCCTTCACCGGTACCTGGGCCGCCCCACGCCGGTGACGGAGCTGCGTAACCTGCCGCTGGGCGGCGGGGCCAGGATTCTGCTCAAGCGCGAGGACCTGGTGCACGGCGGCGCCCACAAGGGCAACCAGGTGCTGGGGCAGGCGCTGCTGGCCAAGCGCATGGGCAAGACCCGCATCATCGCTGAGACGGGCGCGGGCCAGCACGGCACCGCCACCGCGATGGTGTGCGCGCTGCTGGGTCTGGAGTGCACCATCTATATGGGGGCTACCGACGTGGTGCGCCAGGCCGCCAACGTGGAGCGCATGGAGCTGATGGGAGCCACCGTGATCCCCGTGACTGCGGGGGCGGGCACCCTGAAGGACGCCGTCAACGAGGCCCTGCGGGACTGGACCGCGACTTTCGCCCACTCCCACTACCTGCTGGGCACCGCTGCGGGCCCCCACCCGTTCCCGACCATGGTGCGCGAGTTCCACCGCATCATCTCCACCGAGGCACGCGCCCAGGTGATCGCCCACACCGGGGGACTGCCGGACGCGGTGGTGGCCTGCGTGGGCGGCGGCTCCAATGCGATTGGCATGTTCGCGGACTTCATCGCGGATTCGTCGGTGGAGCTCTACGGCGTGGAGCCCGCCGGCAAGGGCCTGGACTCGGGCCAGCACGGCGCCCCGATCAACGTCGGCAAGCTGGGGATCCTGCACGGTACGCTCTCCTACCTGATGCGCTCGGAGGACGGGCAGGTGGAGGAGTCCTACTCGGTCTCCGCCGGTCTGGACTACCCCGGGGTGGGGCCGCAGCACGCCCAGCTGGCCGCCTCGGGCCGCGCCAAGTACGTCGGCGTGACGGACCAGGAGGCGATCGACGCCTTTATCCAGCTCTCGCGCCACGAGGGAATCATCCCGGCCCTGGAGTCCTCTCACGCGCTGGCCCACGCGCTGAAACTGGCCCGCCAGAACGTCGAGCAGGGCGTGCCCGAGCAGGAGTGGCCCACGATCTGCGTGTGCCTCTCGGGCCGGGGGGACAAGGACTTGGAGCAGGTCCGCCGACTGCTGGGCGGGTCTTTCAGCTCCGACGGCGCGGTGGCCCGGGCCGCGCAACTGGTGGCTGATTTGCAGAGGACCGAAGACTGAGGTTGAAGAAGATGACGCGTTACGAGGAAGCGTTTGAGCGGTGCGCGGCGGAGAATCGCGGCGCCCTGGTTCCCTTCGCCATGCTGGCCGACCCGACCCCAGAGGCGTGCCTGGAGATCGTTGACGCCCTGGTTGCCGCCGGCGCGGACGCGCTGGAGCTCGGCCTGCCGTTCTCCGACCCGGCGGCCGACGGCCCGGTCATCCAGTCCGCCCACATCCGCGCCCTGGCGGCCGGTGGGCGCGCGGCGGAGTGCTTTGACCTGCTGGCCCAGCTCCGCGCCCGCCACCCCCGGCTCCCGATCGGATTGCTGACCTACGCCACCCTGACCTACTCGCTGGGGGTGGAGCGCTTCTACCGCCGCTGCGCCCAGGTGGGGGTCGATTCGGTTTTGGTGGCCGACGTTCCGCTGCGCGAATCCGCGAGATTCGAGGCCGCCTCTTTGGCCAGCGGGGTGGACATGGTGTGCATCGCCCCGCCGCGCGCGCAGCCCGCCCTGCTTGCCCAGGTGGCGAGCAAGGCGCGCGGCTACGTTTACGCGGTCTCTCGCGTGGGCGTGACGGGAGCCGACAGCGCTGCCGGCACCGGCACGGAGCTGAGCCAGACCCTGGCGGGCCTGCGGGAGCACTCCAACACCCCGATCCTACTGGGCTTTGGTATTTCCCAGCCCGAGCACGTGCGTGCAGCGATCAGTGCCGGTGCCGACGGCGTCATCTGCGGCTCTGCGATCGTGCGCCTGATCGCAGGCTACGAGGAGCTCTTGCGGCAGGGAGCCGAGCCGGCTGCGGCGCTCGCGGCGGTGTGCGAGCAGGTGGGGCAGTTCTTCTCCAGCCTGCGGGCGGCCACCTCCCGGGTGGGGGAGCAGTGAGCGTCAGTGCCGGCATGCAGATCCTGCCCGCCGTGGACGTCGCCGCCGGGCTGGCCCTGACCCATCGCACCGAGCAGGGGACGAGCGCCGCCGGCGGGATGGACCCGCTACGGGCCTGCCTGCAGTGGGTGGAGCAGGGGGCAGATTGGATCCACCTGGTGGATCTGGACGCGGCGTTCGGGCGAGGCGAGAATACCGCGCTGCTCGAGACGGTGGTGGCGCAGTTAGGTGCCAGCCACCCCCAGGTCCGAGTGCAGTGGGCGGGCGGCGTGGTGCGCAGTGAGCAGGTGGAGCGCGCCCTCGGTGCCGGCGCGTCCCGCGTGAACCTCTCCGCCAAGGCGCTCGCGGACTGGACGGAGACGGGCCGGGTGCTGGCGCGCTGGGCGGGGCAGGTGGGCGTCTGTCTGGACGTGCTCGGGCAAGGGGAGGCGGCGCACGTGTTCCCGCGCGGCAGCTACGCCGCGCTGGGCGGCCTCACAGACGCCTGTGAACGCCTGGAGGCGCTGGGCTGCCAGCGCTACGTGGTGACCGATGCGGAGAGGGACGGTGCCCTGCGCGGGGTGAACTTGGACCTCCTGGACCAGGTGGCCTGCCTGACCACCGGGGCCTTGATCGCCTCCGGGGGAGTGGGGCAGCCGGAACATGTCCACGAGTGCAGGAGGTGGCGGGCACCGGCGCGCCCGGCCCCGGGCGCTCCCACCGAGTTGAGCGGACTGATTGTGGGCAAGGCGCTTTACACCGGGGCGGTCAGCCTGCCCCAGGCGCTGACCCCGGCTGCTGCGGCTCACATGTAGCGCACCGCAGCGCGGCCCGGTGCAACCTTTGCGCGACCTTCCCCCGCCCCGCCTCCTCTTCCTCGCTCGAACTTGGTCTTACGCGCTCGGCCTTGGTCTTGTGGGGCGTCGTAGGGCCAAGTTTGTGCGTCTATGAGCATGGTTGTGTGCTAGAAACGGCGGGCGCCCCTCTCGGAGCGGCCGCCTCCCTAATACCCACTTGCGCAATCGCTCACTTGGCGGGCAGGGAGTTGGGGGAGCTGCCCAGTTTCACCTGCGTGAAGGAAAGGCGAATTGCGTAGACCAGGGCGGCCTGGCGCGGCGCGCCCGTGGGGCGGCGATGCGGGTCGATGGAAGGGGCGTTGACGGCGTCGTGCAGCAGGGGCGCGATTGCCTGGTCCAGCGCAGAGAGCACCCACTGGGTAGGTGTCTCGCCGCGGTCAACCGAGAAAGCCACCGCTGCGGCGCTCTCCGGATTCTCCGTAGCACTGGTCGCCTGGACGTCCAGCAGCCACTTCTCTAGCTCCTCGGACAACTCCAGGAACGGGTCGCGCTCCTCCTCAGGGCTGGCCATGCCCGCAGTCTCCGCGCTCCAGCGGACGTAATTCAGGCCGTTGATGGACTCCAACCCCAGCGGCGGGTTCTCCGGGTCGAACAGAGAGAGCGAGTCAGGGCTGGCTGACTCTTGGGCCGCGTCCTCGCCGGCGCCGGCAGAGAGCGAACCAGGCAGGTGGGTGGTGGCCACCCGGGGCGACTCCACCAACTGCTTGGCGGTCACCGGCACGCCGCTGTGGCGGGAGAGCTCCGCTATCTCCTGTGCGTAGGACAAGGAGAGCACTGCGGCGGTGGAGGTCTGGCCATCTGCAGTGCTGATCAGAGCCAGCTCGTTTGCTTTATCCAGCGCCTCCTCCAGCACTGCCATCAGCTCGGCCGACGTGCCTGGTACCGCGCGCGGGGTGGGGGAGTAGGTCGGCTCCGGGGTGGCCCCCTCCGCCCACGGGTTCCACCGGCCTCCCAACGCCTCTAGACGCTCCTGTGAACGCGTCACCAGACCAAGCAGGGCCTGGGCGTCGAAACCGCTGGCGGCCACCGCGCCCGCCGGGGCGGTCAATGGGTACTGCTCAGGTGGGGGAAGCTGGGTGGGAGCCGCGCTGGGGGCGTCGGTCTCCTGGGCCTGCTCTCCAGCCGGCGCCGATGTTTCTGCCGGGGCAGGGGTGGTCTCCTGAGCCGGGGGCTGCGCGCCGGCGGCGACGGCCATATCAGTAGCGCTGGCCGTGAGCGCCAGTTCGATCCCTACCAGATCTTCGCGCAACTGCTGCGCCTGGCTGAGTTTGGGCAGCGAGTTGTCCTCGTGCTCCAGACGCAGGGTGCAGCCACTTAGGACCGTGGTCACGCCCACCAAAGCAGCAAGCGCCGCAGCCAGGCACCGCCGCTTAAACGGGCGCGAATCTCCATTCAACGGGGTGCGCTGGCGGCGTCCAACGGGGGATGTGGAAGCAAAGCAGAGAGTCACGGCCGCAATTTTCCCATAGAATGGCGCCGAATATTGATATCGAACAGGGAGACGCGAGCCATGGCGCAGCCGAACGGAGCGCAACTGCAGGAATCTCTGACCCCGGTCGTGGCAGACCTGGGACTCTTCCTAGAGAACGTCACCCTGGGCAGGTCGGGTAAATACACCCTGGTCAGGGTGATCATCGACCTGCCGGACGGTCCCGGCTCGGTTGACTCCGACCAGTTGGTCCAGGCAACCGGTGCCGTCTCCTCCTGGCTGGACGAGCACGACCCGATCCCGGGCCGCTACACCCTGGAGGTCTCCACCCCCGGCGCCGAGCGCGTGCTCACCACCGCTCGCGACTACCGGCGCGCCCAGGGCCGCCTCATCAAGGCGGTCCTGGAGGGCCGCGAGGTAGAGGGCCGCCTGGAGAGCGTCGGCGAGGAGAACGTCGTCGTCAACGGCGAAGAAATCCAGCTGGCCAGCATCGTCAAGGCGCGCGTGGTCCTGGAGTTCTCGCGCGACTAACAGGGAACCGGGCGCAGTAGACGCCCGCATTTAGGCATTTTGAGCGAAGCGATTGGTGGCGGTCAGCCCCTAGGAAGCAGGAGAAGACAGTGGACATCGACATGACCCAGCTGCGGGTAGTTGGCGAGGAACTCGGCGTGAGCGTGCCCACGCTCGTGGAGACCATCGAGGCCGCCCTGCTCAAGGCGTACCTGCAGAACCCCGGCGCCATCCGCGGCGCCCGCGTGGACATCGACAAGCGCACCGGCCAGGCCGTGGTCATGGCCCCGGAGATCGACGAAGACGGCACCAAGATTGGCGAGTTCGACGACACGCCCAGCAACTTTGGGCGCGTGGCCACCAACACGGTGCGCTCCATCATCACCCAGCGTCTGCGCGACGCCGACGACGCCAAGGTTCTGGGGCGCTTCAAGGACGCCGCCGGCACCATCGTCTCCGGCAAGGTGGTCCAAAACCCCGACCGCCGCCTGGTGAAGGTGGACCTGGGCGACGGCATCGAGGGCGTGCTGCCCCCCGAGGAGCAGGCCCCCGGCGAGACCTACCCGCACGGCACCCCGCTGCGCGCCTTCGTGGTGGAAATCTCCCGCGGCGGCAACGGCGCCCAGGTGCGCCTGTCCCGCACCCACCCTGGCCTGGTGCGCGGCCTCTTTGAGAAGGAGGTCCCCCAGATCGCCGACGGCATCGTGGAGATCAAAGCGATCGCCCGCGAGGCCGGCCACCGCACCAAGATCGCGGTGGTCTCTCACGACCCGCAGGTGGCCGCCGTGGCCGCGTGCATCGGCAAGATGGGAGCCCGCGTGCGCGCCGTCATGGCCGAGCTGGGAGGGGAGAAGATCGACATCGTGGACTGGTCCGCTGACCCGGAGCGGTTCGTTGCTAACGCGCTTTCCCCCGCCAAGGTGGGCAAGGTCAGCGTGATCGACCCGACCGCCCGCACCGCCCGCGTGATCGTGCCCGACTTCCAGCTCTCCCTCGCCATCGGCAAGGAGGGGCAAAACGCCCGACTCGCCGCCCGACTGACCGGCTGGCGGATCGACATCAAGCCCGACACCGCCGCCGAGCAGGTGATCGGAACCGGCTCGCGGCCGGACCTGCCGCGCCCCTGAGCACACCCGCCGCATGCGACGAGAGACACGCCCGGCGGTAGGCGCGCCGAAGAGTGCGCCAGCTAGAATGGAATACGGCTCTGCGGAGGTTTCGAAGCCCGCACGCCACGTGCCGATGCGCACGTGCGTGGGGTGTCGAGCCAAGCAGGAGCGATCCCACCTGGTGCGGGTGGCGTTGCAAGACGGGGCATTGCTCCCGGATAAGGACGCCCGGATGCCAGGGAGAGGTGCTTGGATCCACCCGGAACCAAGCTGCCTAGAAAAGGCGCTGACGCGCCGGGCTTTCGCTCGAGCACTCCGAGTGGAGAACCCGGACGCGACTGCGCTAACGGAACCGCTGCCGTGGGGCAGCAACCAGGCGGCGTACGGTGCGTCGTCTGCAGGAAAGGCGGAAAAGGCCATGGGCACCCGATGAGTACCCAGCGATGAGCTGCCAGACCAAATAATGCCCGCGCCTGTTTTGGGCGGGGCCCGAACAGGAGAGAAGTGGCGAAAACAAAGCCTCGCGTGCATGAGCTTGCCAAGGAGCTGGGTGTTACCAGCAAGGAGCTCATCAGCATTTTGAACAACGAGCTCGGGGAGTTCGTTAAGGTGGCGGGTTCCTCCGTGGAGCCGCCCGTTGAGCGTAAGGTCCGCGAGTACTTCGCGGCCAAGGGCGCTGCCCCGGCGGAGGAGAAGCCTGCCGCCAAGGAGAAGGCCGCCCCCAAGACCGCCAAGAACACAGAGGACGCCGCCGAGGCGGCGCCGGCTGCGACGCAGGCCCCCAAGCCCAAGCCCAAGGCGGCCTCGGAGGTGGAAACTCCCGCGCCCAAGGCTGAGGCCGCCCCCGCGCCGAGCGCGGTGGCCGCTGCAGCTGCCGCCCCAGCGGCTGGCAAGCCCGGCCCCAAGCCTGGCCCCAAGGTCCCAGCAAAGCCGGCGCCGAAGCCGGAGGCGCAGGCTGCGCCCGCTCCGGCCGCGCCGCGCGCCCCGCAGGGCACCCCCGGTCCGCGCCCGGCTGCCCCGCGTCCGGGTCAGCGTCCCGGCCCTCGTCCGGGCAACAACCCGTACTCCAGCTCCCAGGGCATGGGCCGTCCCGCCGGCGAGCGGGGCGGTGGGCCGCGCCCGGGCAACAACCCGTTCGCTGCCGCGCAGGGAATGCCGCGGCCGGGGCAGCGCCCCGGCCCGCGTCCCGGTGGGGCCGGCGGTCAGGGCGAGCGCACCGGTGGCCCGCGTCCCGGTGGCGGCGCCATCCCGCGCCCGGCGGGTCCGCGCCCGAACCCGGGCATGATGCCCGGCCAGTCCTCCATCGGCCGTCCCGGCGCAGCGCGCCCCGGCGGCGGTGGGGCTGGTCGCGGTCCCCGCCCCGGTGGCGGCGGCGGTTACGGTCCCCGCGGCGGTTCCGGTGCAGGTGCGCCGGCCGGCGGTGGCATGGGAGCTCCGGGCCGTGGCGGTCGCGGCGGTCGCGGTGGCACCCAGGGCGCGTTCGGTCGCGGTGGCGGCCGTCCGGTGCGCGGAAAGAAGTCCAAGCGCGCCAAGCGCCAGGAGTTCGAGGAGCAGACTGCACCGACCATCGGTGGTGTGGTCGTTCCTCGCGGTAACAACACCAAGATCCGCATCCGCTCCGGCGCTTCGCTGGCGGACTTCGCTGAGAAGATCGACGCGAACCCGGCATCGCTGGTGACCGTCCTGTTCCACCTGGGCGAGATGGCTACGGCCACCCAGTCCCTGGACGAGGACACCTTCATGCTGCTCGGTGGCGAGCTCGGCTACGACGTCGAGGTCGTCTCCCCGGAGGACGAGGACCGCGAGCTGCTCGAGTCCTTCGGCCTCGACCTGGACGCGGAAGAGGGCCAGAACGAGCTGCCGCGTCCCCCGGTTGTCACCGTCATGGGTCACGTCGACCACGGTAAGACCAAGCTGCTCGACGCCATCCGCTCCACGGACGTGGTGGCCGGCGAGGCCGGTGGTATCACCCAGCACATTGGTGCATACCAGGTGCGGCGCGAGCTGGACGGCGAGAAGCGCACCATCACCTTCATCGACACCCCGGGTCACGAGGCCTTCACGGCCATGCGTGCCCGTGGTGCCAAGGTCACGGACATCGCCATCTTGGTGGTGGCTGCGGACGACGGCATCATGCCGCAGACCATTGAGGCGTTGAACCACGCCCAGGCTGCGGGCGTGCCGATCGTGGTGGCCGTGAACAAGATCGACAAGCCGGACGCGAACCCGGACAAGGTGCGCGGCCAGCTCACCGAGTACGGCCTGATCGCTGAGGAGTACGGCGGCGACACCATGTTCGTCAACGTCTCTGCGCTGCACCGCAAGGGCATCGAGGAGCTGCTGGAGGCCGTGCTGCTGACTGCGGACGGCGCCCTGGAGCTCACCGCCAACCCGGACCAGCAGGCCCGTGGTGTGGCGATCGAAGCCAACCTGGACAAGGGCCGTGGTGCCGTCATCACCGCTCTGGTTCAGCGCGGTACGTTGCGCGTGGGTGACTCGATTGCCGCCGGTACGGCGCATGGTCGCGTGCGTGCCATGTTCGACGAGCACGGCAACACCGTCACCGAGGCTGGCCCGTCCCGCCCGGTGCAGGTGATCGGTCTGACCTCCGTGCCGCGGGCAGGCGACAACTTCCTGGTGGCAGATGACGACCGCACGGTCCGTCAGATTGCCGACCAGCGTTCCGCCAAGGAGCGCGCGGCCCTGCTGGCCAAGCGTCGCAAGCGCATCAGCCTGGAGGACTTCGACGCCGCCCTCAAGGACGGCAAGGTCGAGACCCTCAACCTCATCCTCAAGGGTGACGTCTCCGGTGCCGTTGAGGCCTTGGAGGACTCGCTGCTCAAGATCGATGTGGGCGAGGAAGTCCAGCTGCGCATCATCCACCGTGGCGTGGGTGCTATCACGCAGAACGACGTCAACCTGGCCACCGTGGACAACGCGGTCATCATCGGCTTCAACGTCCGCCCTGCCGAGCGCGTGCAGGAGCTGGCCGACGCCGAGGGCGTGGAGATCAAGTACTACTCGATCATCTACAAGGCCATCGAAGAGGTAGAGGCCTCCCTCAAGGGCATGCTCAAGCCCATCTACGAGGAGGTCCAGCTCGGTACTGCGGAGATCCGTCAGGTGTTCCGTTCCGGCAAGTTCGGCAACATCGCCGGTTCGATCGTTCGTTCCGGCACGATCCGCCGCAACACCAAGGCTCGCCTGGTGCGCGACGGCGTGGTGGTGGCAGAGGACCTCAACATCGAGTCCCTGCGCCGCGAGAAGGACGACGTTACCGAGGTGCGCGAGGGTTACGAGTGCGGTATCACCCTGGGTTACAAGGACATCGCCGAGGGCGACGTCATCGAGACCTGGGAGCTGCGCGAGAAGCCGCGTGACTGAGTGGTTAGCGCTGCGCGCGTGAGGGCGCGCTAAGGCCCGGCGGGGTGGAAGTTGATCTTCCGCCCCGCCGGTCTTTTCTAGGCGTTTTGAGTGGCCGACGTTGCCGCCGGGCATGGCGAAAGGTGCGCCGTTGTTTGGGGCGGCGCCACCTGCCCAAACCGGTGCCGCCCAGTCGAGCAACCGGCCGCAGTGCCCAGCGATTACTGGACCGGGGTGGCAGGCAGCCGGGCGGCGCTCGGCGCGAATCAGGAGCGGCGGCTCTTGCGGGCGGCGCGGAGAGCGTCGGCCACGAAGATAGCCACGGCCACCCACACCAGGGCGACGGCCCAAAAACGGCTGGGCGGCATGGGTTCGCGGAAGACGAAGAGGGCGATGAAAAACTGGATGGTGGGCCCGGTGTACTGCGTCAGCCCCACCACGCGCAGGGGCAGGCGCTGGGCGCCGTAGCCAAACAACAGCAGGGGCAGGGCGGTCAGCGGCCCGGTGCCCAGCAACAGGGCGAAGGTGAACCAGTCCAGCTCGACGCCGCGAGCCAGCACCGCGCTGCCGTGCCAGCCCGCCCACGCCAGGTAGGCCAGCGCCAGCGGAACCAGGGCGGCGGTCTCGAGCGTCAGGCCGCTCAGGGTGTCCGCGCGTGCCTTCTTCTTGATCAGCCCGTAGAAGCCGAAGGAGAAGGCCAGGGACAAGGAGATCCACGGGAAGGACCCGTAAGCCCAGACGAGCACCCCCACCGCGATGGCCGCGAGGGCGAGGGAGACCACCTGCAGGCGGCGTAGGCGCTCGCCCAGGAAGACGTAGCCCAGGGCGACGGTGATGAGCGGGTTGAGGAAGTAGCCGATCGCGGCGTCGGCGGTGCGGCCGGTGTTGACGCCAAAGATGTAGATGAGCCAGTTGCAGGCGATCAGCAGGCCCGCCACCGCCAGGACTAGGACGGTCTGGCGGCTGCGCAGCGCCAGCAGGAGTCGCCGCGAGGCGCCGGGCAAAAGCGAGATGAGCACCACGCAGGTCAGCAGCGTCATGGTGGCGCGGTAGGCGATGATTTCCACGGCTCCCGCAGTGTTCAGCATGCGGAAGTACAGCGGGAACAGCCCCCACAGGACGTAGCAGGAAATCGAGGTGAGTAGACCGAGTCGGTCCAGCTTGGGCGCGGGGGTCTGGTTAGGCACCGCAAGAGTTTAGGCCGTGGCAGTGCGCGGCGCGCGCCGCCTGCCCGTAGGCTTATGGCAGCTAAAACGACAGAGGAGACGAACATGGCTGACGAAGCACGCGCCCGCAAGGTGGCAGACCGCATCCACGAGACCGTTGCGCGGCTGCTGGACACGCGCGTGAAGGACCCGCGCCTGGGATTTGTCACGGTGACCGAGGTGCGCGTCACCGGTGACCTGCAGCAGGCCACGATCTTTTACACGGTGCTAGGCGACGAGCCGGCCGCAGGCTCCACCGCCGCCGCCCTGGCCTCCGCCACCGGCATGCTGCGCTCCGAGGTGGGGCGCGCGCTTGGCATTCGCCTGACCCCCTCCCTGACCTTTGTGCGCGACGCTCTGCCGGAGACCGCTGCGTCCCTGGAGGACGCCCTCGTGGCGGCCGCCGCGAAGGACGCCGAGGTAGCGCGCCTGGCCGAGGGCGCCTCTTACGCCGGCGACGCCAACCCCTACAAGGAGAAGAAGGAGCGCGTCGACGACGAGGACTGGGACGACGACGAGTGGGACGACGACCTCGATGAGGACGAGTCCGCAGACGAGAAGGACGCGCAGTAAGTGAGCCGCGAGCCGGGGCGAGCCGACCAGGTGCCGGCGGACCAGCCGCTGCACGAAAACGCGCGGGCCGAGCAGGCGACAGAGGAGGCGCAGGTTGATAAGGGCCAGCCCGGCCCGGGCCAGCGGCGCGGCCAACTGCGTGGCCCCAGCGTGGCTAGGGGAGCGGTCCCTTCCCGCTCCGGCTGCATTGTCATCGACAAGCCGGCCGGGCTGACCTCCCACGACGTGGTCGGTAAGGTGCGCCGCCTGGCCGCCACCAAGAAGGTGGGTCACGCCGGCACGCTCGACCCCATGGCCACCGGCGTGCTCGTGGTGGGAATCGGCGCGGCCACGCGCCTGCTCACCCACATCACCGGCACCGACAAGGAGTACCTGGCCTCCATCCGCCTGGGAGTGGGAACCACCACCGACGACGCGGACGGCGAGGTGCTCTCTACCCCCGGCTGCGCCGCTCTGGACCCGCAGCACCTGGCCGCAGCCATGGCCAATCTCACTGGCCAGATCATGCAGGTTCCCGCCACCGTCAGCGCCATCAAGGTGGACGGGGTTCGCTCCTACGCCCGCGTGCGCGCCGGCGAAGACGTAGAGCTGGCCGCCCGTCCCGTGGAGGTTCCCGTTTTCGAGCTGACCGCCGCCCCGGAGCCCAAGACCGTCGTGGTCGGCCTCCCGGCCACCCCGCCGGGCGAGGACGAAGACCGGGCGGCGGGCGGGAACGTCGGCCACCTCCAAGAAAGCCTGGAGGTGGTGGACCTGCACGTGCGCGTTGTGTGCTCGGCGGGCACCTACATCCGCGCCCTGGCCAGGGACCTGGGGCAGGCGCTTGGCAGCGCCGGCCACCTCACCATGCTGCGCCGCACCCGCGTGGGCTCCTTCACCGCCGCGCAGGCGGTCAGCCTGGAGCAGGCCAGCGCCCAGGTGGAGGCGGACGCTGCCGGGCAGGCCCCCAGCGGGCTGGCCGTGGTGCCCCTGACCGAGGTGGTGGCCGCGGAATTCCGCGTGCGCACCGTGGACGAGGAGCAGGCACAGGCGCTGCGGCGCGGCATGTTCCTGCCGGCCCAGCCCGGACAGGCGCCGGGCGCGGCGATCGGCCCGGACGGCGCGGTGGCGCTGCTACGCCGGCAAGGAAACTACGACCGACCATACGTAGTGTTCCCGGCTAACATTGAGGGCTGAACGAAAGGACCTTGCCGTCATGACCGAGACCAACCGCCCGCAGCTGGGCGTGCCGCGCGCCGAACTGGGCAACGTGGTGCCCGCTGCTACCCAGTCCACCCCGGCCGCCAAGCATTCCGGCTGCGGCTGCGGAGGCAGGTGCGGCGGCGGCAAGAAGAAGCGCTCGGACCGTGCCCCGATCGGCGTGGAGGCCGAGGGGCGGGCAGAGCTTGGCCTGCGCGCCGCCAAGTGAGGACGTGCCGTAAATAATGGAGATTTGGCGCGGGCCGGAGCAGGTCCCCGCTGGCGTGTCCAGCGTGGTCACCATCGGCAACTTTGACGGAGTTCACCTGGGTCACCAGCAGCTCCTAGCGGGCGTGGTGGAACAGGCGCGCCTGCGCGGCTGCCTGGCGGTGGCGATGACCTTCTTCCCCCACCCCTACCACGTGCACGTGGGGCCGCTGCCGCTCATCACCTCCCTGGCCGACCGCCTGGAGGCGCTGGAGTCCTGCGGCTTGGACGCCGTGCTGGTGGTGGACTACAACCTGGAGTTCGCTGCCCAGGGGCCGCGCGAGTTCGTCTCCACCTGGGTGAAGGACCTGCTCGGCGCGCGCGCCGTGATCGTGGGCCAGGACGTGCGCTTTGGCGCCGGCAACAGCGGCGACATCGACACCCTGCGTGAGCTGGGGCGCGAATTCGACTTCGAGGTGCTGGTCCAGGAAGAGGTGTGCGGCCAGGCCGGCAAGCGCTGGAGCTCAACCTGGGTGCGCCAGCTGCTGGCCGAGGGCAACGTGATGGGAGTGGCCCAGGTGCTGGGCCGGGCCCACCGGGTGCGCGGCGTGGTGGTGGACGGCGCCCAGCGCGGGCGCGACCTGGGCTTCCCCACCGCAAACCTGCTGGCCGCCCACGTGGGCGAGGTCCCGCAGGACGGCGTGTACGCCGGCTGGCTGCTGCGTCCCTCCGTGCGCGTGGACGGGGCTCCTGAGCGGCTGCCTGCGGCCATCTCCGTGGGCACCAACCCCACGTTCGAGGACGTCAACCGCACCGTGGAGGCCCACGTGCTGGGCCGCGCCGACCTGAACCTGTACGGCGAGGAGGTAGTGGTGGAAATGGTGGAGCGCATCCGCCCTATGCTGACCTTCACCTCGATCGGGCCGCTGATCGACCAGATGCACGACGACGTCGCCCGGGCGGCCACCATTCTGGGCGTGCCGCGCCCCGGCCCCATCGACCCGGCCGCCGTGACCGCCCGGCCCGCCGCCGACTAACCGGCCGCAGGTTGGAAGAGCGTGGGTTGACCGCCTGTGGGTTGGAAGAGCGCGGGTTGGCCGGGCGCGGGTTTAGAAGTCGGTGGGACAGACACTCGCGGGCTAAACAGCCGCAGGCTGGTGGGGGCGGCGCCACCAAATGATCTGGCCGAACTCGCTGGTCTGCTGTCCGGTCTGCTGGAAACCCTGCGCGGCGTAGAAGGCGATGGCGCGCTCGTTGTGGGCCTCGCACTCCGTGATGAGGTCGCTGGCGCGCTCGTGGGCGATCTGAGCTACCTGCTCCAGGAGCTGCGAGCCCACGCCCTTGCCCTGGTGCGAGGGGAGCACGTAGAGCTTCCAGAGCACCACCCCCTGGTCCAGGAAGCCATACTCCGCCACCCCCACTGCGGCAGCCCCGTCCAGCGCCAGCAGGATGAAGCCTTTTTCCAGCGAGTAGGAAAGAGCCTTAGGGCTCCACCACTCGTCCAGCCCCCTGAGCACAAAGGACGCGCCGCAGGTGGGTCCGTAGGTGGGCGGCCAAGTGGAGAAACCGATAAAGCGAACGTCGTCCATATCTGCTGGGGTAGCGGGGCGAATCTCGATAGCCATGCCACCAATTATGTGGGCGGGCGGAAGTAAAGCGGGTGGTCGGTCTCACGCGCAGGGCGCAGCAGGGCGGGACAGAGTGCTGCTAGGCTGGTGCAGCCGTTAAAGCCGGCCGCGGAAACGTGATGCCCAGGAACAAGCCCTGGCGCTCCGCGCAACGAGAAGAAAGAGGCAACTATGGCCCTGGCTCCTGAGGTCAAGAAGCAGATCATCGAAGAGTACGCCACCAAGCCTGGCGACACCGGTTCCCCCGAGGTGCAGGTTGCCCTGCTCTCTCGTCGCATCAAGGACCTGACCGAGCACTTCAAGACCCACAAGCACGACCACCACTCTCGTCGTGGCCTCATGCTGCTGGTTGGTCAGCGTCGCCGCATCCTCGGCTACCTGGCTTCCGTGGACATCAACCGCTACCGCTCCCTGATCGAGCGTCTGGGCCTGCGCCGATAACGCGACCCGTAGCAAAGTGAAGGAGCCCCGCCAATGGCGGGGCTCCTTCACTTTGCCTTGGGCTGCCCCGGTTAGTCACGTCCTGAGCTCCTGCCCTCCCGGTGAACCAGGAGTGGGAGGGGCGTCGGTTGTAGCCTGAGGGGGTGCCTCCAGCTACGACCGAGCGCCCGGCGTCACCAGTTGGAGTGCACGTGCGCGCGAATCCGCTCGTCGTAGATAGCCTCCAGCGCGTCGAGCTGCGTCGGCGAGAGCGGCGCCAGTGACCCCGCCCGCGCGTTGTCCCGCGCCTGGCCCGGGTTGCGAGCCCCCGGGATGACCACGCTCACGCCGGGCTGATCGACGATCCAGCGCAACGCGAACTGGGCAGTGCTCGCCCCTTGCGGCGTGAGCGCGGCAACCTCCCGCGCTGCGGTCACGCCAACCTCATAGGGCACCCCGGAGAATGTTTCTCCCTTGTCAAAGGACTCTCCGTTGCGGTTGTAGGTGCGGTGATCAGAAGCGGCGAACTGAGTTGACTCGTCGTACTTGCCAGACAACAACCCAGACGCCAGCGGGACCCGGGCGATGATGCCCACCCCGGCCGCCTCAGCGGCCGGCAAGACCTGCTCCAGCGGCTTACGCCGAAAGACATTGAGGATGACCTGCACGCTCGCCACGTTCGGCCGGGCTATGGCGGCCAGGGCCTCCGCGACGGTCTCCACGGACACGCCGTAAGCGCGCATACGCCCCTCCTGCACCATCGCGTCAAGCTCGTCGAAGACGGCGTCGGTGTCATAGACCGGCGCGGGCGGGCAGTGCAGTTGAACAAGGTCCAGGCAATCCATGCCCAGGTTGGTGCGGGACCGGTCATTCCAGGCCCGGAAGTTTTCCCCCGTGAAAGCCTGCGGCACGTGCGGGCGGGCCCGCCGTCCCATCTTTGTGGCCACGGTGATCGCCTCGCTGCCGCGCTCACGCAGGAAACGCCCGATGAGTTGTTCGCTGCGGCCATCGCCGTACACGTCCGCAGTGTCAAAGAAATTGACCCCTGCGTCTGCGGCCGCGTGGAGCGTAGCCAGCGCGTGCTCCTCGCTCACCTCGCCCCAGTCTCCGCCCAGTTGCCAGCAACCCAGGCCGATCACAGAAGTGTTGATGCCAAGTCTTTCCATACGCCGTTGTTCCATGCGCCTACCCTAAGGCGTCGCGCCCGGCGGGCGCGCACCGCCTTAAACGGGGCCCGGGTGGGCCCGCCGGAGGCGGCCAGGGTGACGGGCAACACGTACGGCAAGTGCTGAAAACACCCCGAAACTACGGGATGATTGAGGGGATAGAGAGTCAAGAAAAGGGCTAAGCCCACAGGGAGCGACCACTTGGGGTGGTCAAGAGGCCAAATGGCCCAGGAGGATGCCCCCTGCAGCTAGAGAAAGGGGACCCGTGGAGGGTTCTGACTTCCCGTACTCCGAGGCCGTAATCGACAACGGCGCATTCGGTACCCGCGTAATCCGTTTCGAGACCGGCCAGCTGGCCCGCCAGGCCGCTGGTAGCGCAGTGGTTCTGCTCGACGAAGAGACCACCATCCTGTCTGCCACCACCGTTGGCAAGCACCCCAAGGATCAGTTCGACTTCTTCCCGCTCACCGTTGACGTGGAGGAACGCCAGTACGCCGCCGGCAAGATCCCCGGCTCCTTCTTCCGTCGCGAGGGCCGCCCGGGCACCGAGGCCATCCTCGCCGCCCGCCTGATCGACCGCCCGCTGCGCCCCTCCTTCGTCAAGGGCCTGCGCAACGAGGTCCAGGTCGTGGAGACTGTCCTGTCCGTCCACCCGGACGACGCTTACGACGTCGTGGCCATCAACGCCGCCTCCATGTCCACCCAGCTCTCCGGCCTGCCGTACTCCGGCCCGGTCGGTGGTACCCGCATCGCCCTGATCGACGGCCAGTGGGTTGCCTTCCCGCGTTTCAGCGAGCTCGAGCGCGCAGTGTTCTCCATGGTTGTGGCCGGCCGCATCGTCGAAACTGCCGAGGGCCAGGACGTCGCCATCATGATGGTTGAGGCCGAGGCCACCGACAACGCCTGGGAGCTCATCAAGGCCGGCGCCCCCGCCCCGACCGAGGCCGTCGTGGCCGAAGGTCTCGAGGCCGCCAAGCCGTTCATCAAGGTCCTGTGCGAGGCCCAGGTGGAGCTGGCCAAGGTTGCCGCCAAGCCGGTTGCCGAGTTCCCGCTGTTCCTGGACTACACTGACGAGCAGTACGACCGTGTCAAGGAGGCCACCGGCGACAAGCTGGCCCCGGCCATCTCTATCGTGGAGAAGCAGGCCCGCGAGGACGCCATCGACGCCGTGCGCGACGAGGTGCTGGAGTCCTTCGGTGAGCTCGACGAGCAGGAGCTCAAGGACTACAAGGCTGCCTTCCGTTCCCTGACCAAGGCCGCTGTCCGCCGCAAGGTCCTCACCGAGGGCGTGCGCATGGACGGCCGTAACCTGACCACCATCCGCGCCCTCAACATCGAGGTCGACGTGCTGCCGCGCGTCCACGGCTCCGCCCTGTTCGAGCGTGGCGAGACCCAGATCCTGGGCGTGACCACCCTGAACATGCTGCGCATGGAGCAGCAGCTGGACAACCTCACCCCGGTGACCCGCAAGCGCTACATGCACAACTACAACTTCCCGCCGTTCTCCACCGGTGAGACCGGTCGCGTGGGTTCCCCCAAGCGCCGCGAGATCGGCCACGGTGCCCTCGCTGAGCGCGCCCTGGTGCCGGTGCTGCCCAGCCGCGAGGAGTTCCCCTACGCGATCCGCCAGGTCTCCGAGGCCCTGGGCTCCAACGGCTCCACCTCCATGGGTAGCGTCTGCGCCTCTACCCTGTCCCTGCTGGCCGCCGGTGTGCCGCTGCGCGCCCCCGTTGCCGGTATCGCCATGGGGCTGATGAGCGAGGAGATCGACGGCGAGACCCGCTACTCCGCCCTGACCGACATCCTGGGTGCCGAGGACGCTTTCGGTGACATGGACTTCAAGGTGGCCGGTACCCGCGAGTTCGTTACCGCCATCCAGCTCGACACCAAGCTGACCGGTATCCCGGCCTCCGTGCTGGCCGCCGCCCTGGAGCAGGCCCGCGACGCCCGCCTGTCCATCCTGGACGCGATGACCTCCGTCATCGACGCCCCGGAGGAGATGGCCCCGACCGCCCCGCGCGTGCTGACCGTCCAGGTCCCGGTGGACAAGATCGGTGAGGTCATCGGCCCCAAGGGCAAGATGATCAACCAGATCCAGGAGGATACCGGCGCCGAGGTCACCATCGAGGACGACGGCACCGTGTACATCGGCGCCACCGACGGTGCTTCCGCCGAGGCCGCCCGTGCCGCGATCAACGCGATCGCCAACCCGATGATGCCGGAGGTCGGCGAGCGCTTCGTGGGTACGGTCGTCAAGACCACCACCTTCGGTGCCTTCGTCTCCCTGGCCCCGGGCAAGGACGGCCTGCTGCACATCTCCCAGATCCGTCGTCTAGTGGGCGGCAAGCGCGTCGACTCTGTCGAGGAGGTCCTCAACGTGGGCGACCAGGTCGAGGTCGAGCTGGCCGAGATCGACCCGCGCGGCAAGCTCTCCCTGCACGTCCTGCTCTCCGAGGAGCAGCTGGCCGCCGAGGCCGCCGCTGAGGCCGAGCGCGCCGAGCGCCGCTCCGAGCGCGGTGAGCGCGGTGAGGACGAGGGCGAGCGTCGCCAGCGTCGCCCGCGCCAGCGCACCCGCAAGCACCGCAGCGAGGACTGAGGTAAGCGCGCAGGCGCTTAGTTAAGCAACCGGTGTGGGGGCGAAGCCGACAGGCTTCCGCCCCCACACCGGTTTTTGCTGCCCGTGGCAGCCGCCAGGCGCGTGGGGTATTAGGTGGGTGCCGATCTCCGCCAGTCGTTTAACGCCGTGCTGGCTGCCACGCGCGCGGGGCGTGGTGGGGAAGTGGCGGGCGGGAACGTCGGCCACCAAGTGCCCAAATGGGCGGGCGGCGTCAAAACGGCAACGAGGCGGGGCGGCCAATAGACTGCAAGGGTGCTTTTTACCCCTGAATCCGGCCTCACGCTGCCAAGCCCCTCCTTCCGCCTGCCCACGCAGCAAGGCGGTGAGGTGGCCACCCCGCCCACCATCGAGCTTCCCCTGACCGGCGAGGGGAGCGAATTCACCATCCAGGACGGCACCTCGCAGCTGCAGCGCACGGTCCTGCCCGGCGGCACGCGCGTGCTCACAGAGTGCCTGCCCGGCGCGCAGTCGGTGACGATCGGAATGTGGGTGGCGGCCGGGTCGCGCGACGAGCGCGAGGGCGAGCACGGCGCCACGCACTTCCTGGAGCACCTGCTCTTCAAAGGCACGCCCACGCGCAGCGCCGAGCAGATCGCGGCGGCCCTAGACGCGGTGGGAGGCGACCTGAACGCCGCCACCGGCAAGGAGTACACGGCCTACCACGCGCGCGTGCTGGGCGTGGACCTGCCGCTGGCGATCGAGGTGCTGGGGGACATGGTCACCTCCTCGCTGCTGGAGCGCGAGGAGTTTGCGCGCGAACGCGAGGTGATTCTGGACGAGCTGGCCATGGCCGCCGACGACCCCACCGACGTGGTCCACGAGGAGTTCTGTGCCGCCGCCCAGCACGGCGGGGAGCTGGCGCGTCCCGTGGGCGGCACAGCCGAGACGGTGAAGGTGATCGCCTGGGAGTCCGTGCGGGAGCACTACGAGCGCGTCTACCACGCCCCGGAGCTGGTGGTCGTGGCCGCCGGCGCGGTCAACCACGCTCAGGTGGTGGAGCTCGTGGAGCGGGCGCTGCGGCGCGGCGGGTGGACCGGGCAGCGGGACGCTGCGGGCGCGAGCGCTGCGAGCGGTGCTCCGAGAGGTGCGGGCGGCGCTGCGAGCGCTGTGGGCGGCGAGGGCGGCCTGGCCGGGGCAGTGACGCCGCGCGGCCGGCGGGCCAGGGGAGTGGCCCCCACGCTGACGGCCAGCCAGATGCGGGCCGTGGCGCGCCCGGTGGAGCAGGCCCACCTGGTGGTGGGGTCGCGCTCTTACGCGGCGGGGTCGGCGCAGCGCTGGCCCATGTCCGTCTTCCTGTCGGTGCTGGGCGGGGGCATGAGCTCGCGGATTTTCCAGGAGGTGCGGGAGAAGCGCGGCTGGGCGTACTCCACCTATTCCTTCGATTCGCGCTTCTCCGACTCCGGACACTTTGGCCTGTACGCGGGGTGTGCGCCGGCCCGGGTGCACGACGTCACCGCCGTCCTGCTGGAGCAGTGGCACGCCCTGGCCACGGACGGGCCGACCGCCGAGGAGCTGGCGCGGGCGCGCGGCCAGTTGCGCGGCTCGCTGGTGCTCGGCTTGGAGGACACGGGCGCGCGCATGTTCCGTCTGGGGCACGCGGAGATCGTTTACGGCTACCTGACGCCCGTCGAGCGCATGGTGGAGCGCCTGGAGGCCGTTACTGTGGACGACGTTGCCGCCGTCGCGGCCAGCCTGTGGACCGCCCCGCGCGCCTACGCCCTGGTTGGCCCACAGGGCGCGGAGGGAGGCCTGGCCGAGCTGGTCACCCGCTCGTAGCGTGGAACGGTGTTCCAATACCTGGAGGGCGGGGCGCTAGGGTGAAGCCATGACTATCGCCGTTGCCGTGCTGGGCGCCGCCGGGCGCATGGGTTCCACTGTTTGCCGCGCCGTGGAGGGTGCCCCGGACCTGGAGCTGGTGGCCCAGCTCGATGCTGGTGACGAGATCAGCGCCCAGAGCCTGAACGGTGCCCAGGTGGTCGTGGACTTCACCGTCCCGGCCGTGGCGGAGGCCAACGTGCACGCGGTGCTGGACGCCGGTGCTGACGTGGTGGTGGGCACCACCGGGTGGGACGACGCCTCGCGCGGCCGCGTGGCCGAGCACCTGTCCTCCCTGCCGGAGCGCTCCGTGTTGATCGCCCCGAACTTTGCGCTCTCCGCTGTCCTGGCCATGCAGTTCGCGGCCAAGGCCGCGCGCTTCTTCGAGTCCGCCGAGGTGATCGAGCTGCACCACCCCGCCAAGGTGGACGCGCCCAGCGGCACCGCTGCAGCTACCGCCCGCGCCATCGCCACGGCCCGCGCCGAGGCCGGCCTGGGGCAGGTACCGGACGCCACGGAGATGGACCCGGACGGCGCGCGCGGGGCGCGCGTGGATGGCATCCCGGTGCACGCGGTGCGCTTGCGGGGCCTGATGGCACACGAGGAGGTGCTGTTCGGCAACCCGGGGGAGATGCTGACCATCCGCACCGATACCTTTGACCGCGAGTGCTACATGCCTGGCGTGCTGCTGGCGGTGCGCAACGTCTGCGGGCGCGGCGGCCTGACCGTGGGCCTGGAAAGCCTCATCGAGATCTAGGTTCCTGCTGGATTACCCAGAGTTTCCCCGGACGGGATTAAGCCCATCTCCAGCTTCTCTCTTTAGTCTTGCAGCGACGCCGTCGCGTGCGGCATGCAAAGAGATGGAGTGAATCTTGGCAAAGACCAGCTGGGCGCGAGGCGCCCTGACCGCTGCGGCCGCACTGGCGGTTTTGGGGCTGGGGGCGTGCGCCAACAGCGCCACCCCGGAAGAGGGCCAACCCGCTGAGACACAGCCCGCAGCCCAGGCAGAGATCCCCCAGGCGGATGGGCCGCGCGCGGCAGCGGACCGCCAGCTCGCGGCCCGGCAGGTGAGCGAGAGCGCTGACGGAAAGTCCAGCGTGATCGACCTGGACCTGGGCAACGTCACGGCCGGTGAGTACAGCGCCCCACTGCGCGGCCAGGTGATAGTCCCCAAGACGGCCGCTGCTTCCTCGCCGCTGGTGGTCATCAGCCACCTGCGGGCACCCAACTGCTCCGACAACAACTTCGCCTACCCGTGCGCGGCGGGCGCGCAGGAGAACCGCTACGACCGCGGCATGGTCTACCTGGGTGAAGCTCTTGCCGCGCAAGGATATGCTGTGTTGATCCCGGACCTGGGCGGGATATTCATTGGCGCTGACGTAGTGGAGCCTTATGACCAGAATGCGATGTGGCGTGAAACGGTTGGCAGGTTAGCCCAGGCTCTGGATGAAAGAAATGCCCATGAAATTTTAGGGGTTAAATTATCTGCTCCGATAGATATGGCAAACGTGGGCTTAGTGGTTCATTCCCGGTCCGGAACCATAGTGGAGCCTGCAGTGGAATTGTTTGGCGAGGGTAATATCAAGACTGTATTTGCCTATGGCCCTTCTTACGACACAGTGGAGTTGGAGAATATTAGCCCAGTCCCAGCCGATATTTCATATCTTGCCCTGGTGGGCGATGCAGATGCTGACGTGGGTCCGTCGGCAAATCTCTGGCTTGGACACTACATTGATGCAAAACGTCAAAATCCTGCCAGTGTAGTGAGTGTTCCAGGGTTGGGGCATATGTGGGTTAATCGCGTTGCTAGTGCCGCCAACTTTGATGACCGGATTGGCTGTGACCTACGAGAGTGTCCTTCTGCCTCTGAGCATGAACGGATTTTAACGGAAATTGCTTTGGACTGGCTGGGTGCCACCCTGCTGGATGCGCCGACGCAGCTGCCGCTGCGCGCCGACCAGGAACTGCCCGCGCAGGTGGCAGGAGTGGACGCCCGGTGGCTGGCCCACACCCCCGGGGCGATTGCCAGCGTCGGTGCCAAGGAGTTCAAGGCAGTCTCCGGCGAGAGCGCCAAGATGTGTCAGCACGCCGACCCGATGAACCCGGTGCCGATGGATAACCCCTGCCCTGAGGCAGAGGAGGGCGTTGTGCAGATCCTCACCCCGGTCAATTACCTCACCGACGGCAAGGCGCAGGTGAAGGTGGAGGGTGCCAAGGGCATCGCCCTGCAGATCTCTCCCTCCGGTAGCTACGAGGGCAAGGGCACCGCAGTGACGGTAGTGCTCTCCTTCCAGGACGGCAGCGAGGTTGCGCTCCAGGTGCCTGAGGACCACCCTGCGCTGGCCAACCGTGCCGGCGCGGAGAACAACGGCATCTACCAGCTCGGCACCGTCCGCATTGCCCTGCCGGAGGCAGCAAACGGCAAGACCATCACCGCAGTGCACGTCACCAGCGACAAGCACCCGGTGGAGCTGCGTTCCGTGGACTTCTGGAAGTAGCCCTGGTATCAGCGGGCCAATGCTTTGGGGTGGGAGGAAGTGTGCGCTGCTCCCGAAAGTCGTCCCTAGGAGCGCGCTGCGGAGGGGTGCGCCCGCCGGGCGTTGCGGCCCTATCCGCGCCGGGGCGGGCCAAGTTCCGCTCGAACTTGCTCGCAGGTCTTCAGCCTTGGCCTTGTGGGGCGCTCTATGAACAGGTTTGTGCGGTTATGGCCAAGTTTGTGCGCAGGGGGGAAGAGAGGAAGGGAACGCGCTGGCAGAATTGCAGCTGTGAGACCACATGCGGACGCGGCGGGACTGAGGGAGCTATTCGAGCTGCTCTCCGCCCAGGTGCCGAGCGGAACCTGGTGGCCCGGAGACACACGCTTCGAGGTAGCGGTGGGCGCGATCCTCACCCAGCACACCAACTGGGCCAACGCCTCCGCTGCCGTCCAAAACCTGTGCGCTGCTGGCCTGCTGACTCCAGCGGAGCTGGATTTAGTCGACGACGTTCACCTAGCCAGTCTGATTCGCCCGGCGGGATTCTGTAACGCCAAGGCCCAATACCTAAAGTCCCTTGCTCGCTGGTTCAGCCAGCGTGACCAACAAGCCGGCGCCCTAGACACCGCGCAACTGCGCCGGGAGCTGCTCACCGTCAGGGGAATTGGGCAGGAGACCGCCGACGATCTCCTGGTCTATATCTACGGCCGCCCTGTGTTTATCTACGACCTCTACGCTCGCCGCCTGCTCGCCGCTGCCGGATTCGGACACTACGCCAGCTACGGCGCCGCGAAGCGGGCACTCGATCCGCTCGTCGAGGAAGCCGGGTTCACCGCTGCGGAAATGGCTGCGTTCCACGGCCTGATTGTGGACGGTGGCAAATTGGCCCGCAGCTTGGGCGGCTGGGAAGTCGCCTATCCGCTGCTGCGGGCCAAGGCCCTCGCTGCGGCGGCCACCAAGGAGCACCTGTAGGCCCGCGCTCGAACTTGCTCGCAGGTCTTCAGCCTTGGCCTTGTGGGGCGCTCTATGAACAGGTTTGTGCGGTTATGGCCAAGTTTGTGCGGGCCGGGGTGGGCCGGGGAGCGCCTAGAGGGTGGTGACGTACATGCGGGCGGCCACCGGGGCGGAGCCCTCCTCGCCGGCGAGCTGCACCTCCACCCCGGCCTCGGCAAAGCCGGAGTCGGTCAACAGGGCGGTCAGGCCGGCGTCCGGGGTCGGGGCCCAGGCGCGCAGCGCGGCGTGCTCCTCATCTAGGCAGACGTCGGTCAGGGCGGCCAGCAGGCGCTCGGCGTGCCCGTTGCCTGCTGCGGGGGATACCACCAGGAACGCCAGCTCGACGGTGGCGCTGGAGGCCAACTCCAGGCCCTGGGGCTGGGCCTCGCACTGTGCGGGGCTGGCCACGGGGACCGACAGCACGAACCCGACCGCGCGCTCGTCCTCCACCGCCGCCAGTAGGTGGGCGCCGCGATCGCTCGCCGCCCGCGCCGCGCCCAGCCCGGCCAGGCTGGCCTCCACGGCGCCGGCCGGGAGGGAAGAGGCGCCGGCGGTAACGTCGTCCAGCCCCCAGGCGGCCCCGGCACCGCAGCGCAACCAGGAGGTGTAGGCGGCGTGGAGGTGGGCCAACGCGGGCAGGTCGCTTTCCAAGGCGGGGCGCACGTAGCGAGAGGCAGTCTGCATGCCCCAACCCTAAACCGGCGCAGAGCGTTTGGCCCCCGGCGTCCGCCCTGCACCCGCCCCACGCCCGTACCGCACCTGCCCCGCACCCGCCCCGGAAACTCCCAGCCGCCGCCCGCGCCCCACCTCCAAACTGTCCGGCAGTTGAAACACCTCGTCTGGAATGCGGGCGAAAGGGCGGCGGCAAATTAGGGTGCAGCTATGAGTGAGCTAAAGCGCGTATTCGGTTCCGTCATAGTCGCCATGGTTACGCCCTTCCACCCGGACGGCTCGGTGGACATCCCCACCGCCCGTCGGCTTGCTCGACACCTGGTGGAGCAGGGCTGTGACGGCATCGTGCTCAACGGGACCACGGGTGAGTCGCCCACCACGCACCAGCCGGAGAAGGACGAGCTGGTCAGCGCCGTGGTGGACGAGGTCGGCAGCGAGGCCTTCATCACCGCCGGCGCCGGCTCCAACGACACCGCCCACGCCGTGCGAATCGCGCAGGGCGCCAAGCGCAGCGGCGCTCACGGCGTGCTGGTGCTCCCGCCCTACTACAACCGTCCCTCCCAGGAGGGCGTCTTCCAGCACATGCGCGCCGTCATCGAGGCCGCCGAGCTGCCCGCCATGCTCTACGACATCCCGGGCCGCACCGGCGTGCGCCTGGAGGACGAGACGATCGACCGCCTGGCCGCCCTCGACAATGTGCTCGCGGTGAAGGACGCCACCGGCAACGTCGCGCACGGCTTCGACGCGATCGCCCGCACTGGCCTGGAGTACTACTCCGGCGACGACGGCCTCAACTTCGCCTGGCTCGCCCACGGCGCCGCCGGCATGGTCTCCGTAGTGGGGCACGTGGCCGCCGCCCGGTACAAGCAGCTCGTCTCCCTCGTGGACAACGGCGACCTGGCCGGCGCGCGCGCCGTGGCCCGCGACCTGCGCGACGTCGTCTCCGCCATCATGGGCACCGGCCAGGGCGCCGTCATGGCCAAGCACGCCCTCCACCTGCAGGGCATCTTGCCCACCCCCACCCTGCGCCTGCCGCTGGTGGAGGCCCCCGCGAGTGACGTGGAGAATTTGGCCGACGTTCTGCGCGCCCACGCGATGCTGTAGACCTCCCCCAGTTAGTGCCGCCCGGCATTCAATGGGACAATTGCCGGCGTGACTAAGACTCTGCCTGCCCCCGGCCCGCTGCCCGCCAACACTATGCGCATCGTCGCCCTGGGAGGACTGGGCGAAGTTGGACGCAACATGAGCGTCCTGGAGGTCGAGGGCAAGCTGTTGATCGTCGACTGCGGCGTGCTCTTCCCGGAGGAGGTTCAGCCCGGCGTGGACCTGATCCTGCCGGACTTCAGCTACATCGAGGACCGCATGCAGGACGTGGTGGCCGTTGTGCTCACGCACGGCCACGAGGACCACATCGGTGCCGTGCCCTACCTGCTGCGCCTGCGCGAGGACATCGAGCTGCTGGGCAGCGAGCTGACTCTGGCGTTCGTGACCCCCAAGCTGGAGGAGCACAAGGTCAGCCCGCCCATGCGCGTGGTGGAGGAGGGCGAGCGGGTCCAGGCGGGCCCCTTCAACCTCGAGTTCGTAGCCGTCAACCACTCCATCCCGGACGCGCTCGCGGTGATGGTGCGCACCGAGGCCGCCACCGCCCTGATCACCGGCGACTTCAAGATGGACCAGCTGCCCCTCGACGGGCGGATCACCGACCTACGCGCCTTTGCCCGCCTCGGGGAGGAAGGGGTGGACGTCTTCATGGTGGACTCCACCAACGCCGAGGTGCCGGGCTTCACCACCCCGGAGCGGGAGATTGGGCCGGTCCTGGACTCCGTGTTCGCGAACGCCACCGGGCAGATCGTGGTGGCCTCCTTCGCCTCCCACGTCCACCGCGTCCAGCAGGTGCTCGACGCCGCCCACAAGCACGGGCGCAAGGTGGCCCTGATCGGCCGCTCGATGGAACGCAACATGCGGATCGCCGCCGAGCGTGGCTTCCTGGCCGTCCCCGACGAGGTCATCGCGGACCTCAAGACTGTCAACAATCTGCCGCTGGAGGAGCGGGTCTACATGGCCACCGGCAGCCAGGGCGAGCCCATGGCGGCCCTGGCCCGCATCGCCAACCAGAACCACGCCACGGTCTCCGTGGGCGCGGGGGACACCGTCATCTTTGCCTCCTCCCTCATTCCGGGGAACGAGAACTCCGTGTACCGGGTCATCAATGGCCTAACCCGCCTGGGCGCGAAGGTGGTGCACCAGGCCAACGCGCGCGTGCACGTCTCCGGGCACGCCAGCTCTGGTGAGCTGCTCTACTGCTACAACATCGTCCAGCCCAAGAACGTCATGCCCATCCACGGCGAGATCCGCCACCTGGTGGCCAACGGGGCCCTGGCGGTCAAGACCGGCATCCCCGCCGCCAACGTCATGCTGGCGGAGGACGGCGTGGTGGTGGACGTCTCCCAGGGCAAAGCGCGCATTGCCGGCCAGGTTCCCTGCGGGCACGTCTACGTGGACGGCTCCAGCGTGGGAGAGATTAGCGAGGCCGAGCTACTCGACAGGCGCATCCTGGCGCAGGAGGGATTCGTCTCAGTATTCGCCGTCGTGGACCTCATGGAGGGCAGCGTCGTCTCCGGCCCCCACATCCAGGCGCGCGGAATGGCGGAGGACGAATCCGCTTTCGAGCCGATCATGCCGGAGCTGCAAAAGGCGCTTGCCAGGGCCGTCTCTACCCCGGGGGCTGAGATCTACCAGGCACAGCAGGCGCTGCGGCGGGTGCTGGGCCGGTTCGTCTCCAGGGAGCTGCGCCGCCGCCCGATGATCGTGCCCTTCGTTATTGAGACATAGGCCCACGGGCACAAACGGCAAGGGGCACTTGTGGTACAAAATTAACCGGTACCACTAGACCCCACCAATGGAATTTCCGTCCCAACGCGTGCCGGGGTGGGCAGCGCAGCCCACGGGTTTAGTCGTCGACCCGCCCGCAAACGGACAGGTAAAGGAGTTTGAGGATGGCACCGCTCGCCCTTTCCCTCGGGGGCAATCAGGTGTATCTGCCTAACAGCGTCAACCCGCCGCGATTCGTCTCCACGGGATCCGTGGTCATCGACCTGCCCATGCGGGTTGATCACCTGCCCACCCAGGGAGCCGACGTCCTGGCCAACTCCACCGGCACAGTGGTGGGAGGTGGCTTCAACGTGGTCTCCGCAGCCGCCCGCCAAGGCGCCTGCGTCACCCTGGCCTCCCCGCTGGGCACCGGCCCCAACTCCGCCCAGGCGCGCCTAGCCCTGGCCGCAGAGGGCATCACCATCGCCTTCGACGACATGGTGGGGGACATCGGCCTGTGCATCGCCCTGGTGGAAAAGACCGGCGAGCGCACCTTCATCACCACGCTGGGGGTGGAGGCAGAACACCAACCCGAGGACCTGGCCACCCTGAAGCTGCGCGCCGGGGACTTCCTCTACGTCTCCGGCTACGACCTGGCCTACCCGTCCTCGTCGCGAGTGCTGGGCCCCTGGCTCCAGGAACTGCCCTCCGGCGTGATCCTCGTGATCGACGCCGGGCCGATCGTGGACGAGGTGGACAAGGACCTGCTCACCCAGGTGCTCAGCCGCGTGGACGTGCTCACCATGAACCGTCGCGAGGCCGGGCTGCTGCAAAGTCGCTTCGACCTGGCCGACTGGTCCGACCTGTGCCAGAACATGCGTCCCGACAGCTTCCTGGTGCGCCGCACCGGCGAGTACGGGTGCGAGGTTTTGCGCAGCGGCACGCGCGAGATCTCCGTCATCACCCCCTACCCGATCCAGCGGGTAGTTGACACCACCGGCGCGGGCGACGCCCACACCGGCGTGTTAGTGGCCTCCCTGATGGCTGGCATGGACATCGACGCCGCCGCGCAGCGCGCCAACGTGGCCGCCGCCATCACCTCCACCCGGCTGGGGCCGGCCACCTGCCCCACCTTCGAGGAGATCGACGCGGCCATGGTGGAGTTCCACCCCAACCAGGGCTGAGCGGGCGGCGGTAACGTCGTCCACCCTACCTAGGAAACCGGCCACGTTTGGGGGCGCCCGGCCCGGCCTCCAAGCGGGGGACTGCCGCGGCAGATAGGTTGGGAGCACTATGAGCTCTTCACGAAAGACCCCCAAGTCGGCGGCAGCCAGCCGCCAATCGGCTGAAGCTGACCCGCACCGCCCCAACGTCCTTACCCGGATTTGGGGCGGGTTCACCGGCGCGTTCGGCTCGGTTGTGCGCGCCCTGGGCAAGGGAGAAACCACCGATCCGGCCCTGCGACGGGACGGCATCGCGTTCATCCTCCTGGCCCTGGCCATCATCATCGGCCTGCGCGAGTGGTTCTCCCTCTCCGGCATGGCCGGCGTGGCGCTGCACCACTTGGCTGCGGGGTCGGTCGGGCTCTACTCCATCCTCCTGCCGGTGTTGCTGGGGTGGGCCGCGATCCACATGATGCTGCGCCCCTCCGCCAAGACACTGCCCAACACGATCCTGGGCGGCCTGGGGATCGCCGCCGGCGTCACGGGCATCACCCATGTGGCCCACGGCTCGCCCACGGCCCTGGAGGGCTGGGAGAAGGCTGGCGGCTTGCTCGGCTTCGTCTTTGGACACCCGCTGCAGCTCCTGCTGTCCGGCTGGGCTGCGGTGCCCGTGCTGGCGCTGCTGGCCATATACGGCGTGCTCGTTGTCACCGCCACCCCCGTGGCCCAGATCCCGGCGCGCCTGCGGGCCGCCTTCGGCTCGCTGACCGGGCGCGGCGCGGCGCGTGGTGCCGAGTCGGGAGCTAAGGCCGCCCCCGCCTCCGAGCCCTACGACACCCCGCTGGTGACCGAGGAGAGCGCCGCCCCCAAGCGCGGTCGCTCCACCAGCCCGGCCCCTATGAGCCCGGCCGAGCCCGAGCCCGATTTTGGATGGGGGAGCGAGGTTGACGACGTCGCCCCCCTCGAGCACATGCCGGGGGTGGACGACGCTGCCCTACCGGTTGTCTCGCTGAACTCGGCCCGCGCGCACGCCGCCGCCCAGGGACACGAGCCCACCGGGGTAGGCCAGGCCACCCAGGTGCTTGGCGCGGGCAGTCCCGACGAGACCGCCACTCAGCCGTTGCCGGCCCAGCTTCCCCTGGAGTCTCTACCCGGCGGGCAGGTGGAGCTGGCCGAGACCCCGGGCGTGACCTACACGTTGCCGTCCGATTCTCTGCTTACGCGGGGCGCCCCGCACCAGGAGCGCACCGCCACCAACGACCAGGTGGTCGACGCGCTGACCCAGGTGTTGGAGCAGTTCAACGTGGATGCCCAGGTCACCGGCTTCTCCCGCGGCCCCACGGTCACCCGCTACGAGCTGCAGGTAGGCCCCGGCGTCAAGGTGGAGCGCATCACCGCGCTGTCCAAGAACATCGCCTACGCGGTGGCCTCCCCGGACGTGCGCATTCTGTCCCCGATCCCCGGCAAGTCCGCGATCGGGGTGGAGATCCCCAACACGGATCGCGAGACGGTGGTGCTGGGAGACGTGCTGCGCTCTGCGGTGGCGCTGGGCAACGACCACCCGCTGCTGGTGGGCGTGGGCAAGGACGTCGAGGGCGGATTCGTGGTGGCCAACATGGCCAAGATGCCCCACCTGCTGGTGGCAGGCTCCACCGGATCTGGTAAGTCCAGCTTTGTCAACTCGATGATCGTCTCCGTGCTGATGCGCGCCACCCCGGAGGAGGTACGCCTGATCCTGGTGGACCCCAAGCGCGTGGAGCTCACCGGCTACGAGGGCATCCCGCACCTGATCACCCCGATCATCACCGACGCGAAGAAGGCGGCCGAGGCGCTGGAGTGGGTCGTTAAGGAGATGGACTCGCGTTACCAGGACCTGCAGGCCTTCGGCTTCAGGCACGTGGATCAGCTCAACGAGGCCATCCGCTCCGGCGAGCTCACCGCCCCGCCCGGCAGCGAGCGCGTGCTCTCTCCCTACCCCTACATCCTGGTGGTGGTCGACGAGATGGCGGACCTGATGATGGTGGCGCCGCGCGACGTGGAGGCCTCCATCCAGCGCATCACCCAGCTGGCGCGCGCCGCCGGCATCCACCTGGTGCTGGCCACCCAGCGCCCCTCCGTGGACGTCATCACCGGCCTGATTAAGGCCAACGTGCCGGCCCGCCTGGCCTTTGCCACCACCTCCCTGGCAGACTCCCGCGTCATCCTGGACTCCCCGGGCGCGGAGAAGCTCATCGGTCAGGGCGACGCGCTCTTCCAGCCGGCCAACGCCTCCAAGCCCATGCGTGTGCAGGGCGCCTGGGTGGGAGAGGACGAGATCGCGGCGGTGGTGGAGCACGTCAAGGGACAGCTGCGACCCAAGTACGTGGAGAACGTGATCGCCCCGGCTGCGCAGAAGAAGATCGAGGAGGAGGTTGGCGACGACCTGGACCTCATGTTGCAGGCGGCGGAGCTGATCATCTCCTCCCAGTTCGGCTCCACCTCGATGCTGCAACGCAAGCTGCGCGTGGGCTTTGCCAAGGCCGGCCGCCTGATGGACCTGCTGGAGTCCCGGGGCGTGGTGGGCCCCTCTGAGGGCGCCAAGGCCCGCGAGGTGCTGGTGCCGGTGGACGAGCTACAGCCCACCCTGGGCCGCTTGCGCGGCCAGACGGTGGCGGCCCCCAGCTTCGACGACGCCTGGGCCTATGCCGAGGAAGAAGGCGAGGGGGAAAACGAAGACGCCTGGGGCCTGACAGGGCGGGAGTAACCCAAAGGGAGGTTGGGGGGCGCGAGCCGGTGGCTCGCGCCCCCCAACCTTGCCTCCGGGGAACCAGGGGCCTGTGCGGGGAGGTCAGCGCGGGCGCGGCACCACGCTGGGTTCGGGGCCGGTGGGGGTGTAGGGCTCGCGCCTGAGCAGTTCCTCGCCTCCCATCACCGCCAGGAGCCCTTCCCAGCGCTCGGCTACCTCCCACCGCGTCAGCGTCGTGTTCTCCATGCCGATGCCCTGGGCCAGGTCCGCCAGCGGGAAGACGCGGTGACCGCCGTAGGTGTCAGTGGTGTGGGCAGTCCACGTCATCTTGGTCTGGGCGGGGCCGCCCCCGGCGGGCAGGGTCACCTCCAGGACCGGCAGGAGTCCCACCGGGGAGAGCGGGGCGCAGCACGCCGGGGTCTGGTTGGACACGTAGTTACCGCTGCCGTAGGCCACCCAGGTGTTGCCGATCTTCTCGATGGGCTGGGGAACGTGGACGTGGTTGCCAAAGATGGCGTCGAACTGCCCGGAGGCGGCCAGGGTGGCGGCCTCGGCGCGCTGCTGCTCGGAGGGGGAGGTCTGGTACTCGTTGCCCCACTGGATCTGCAGCACCACCACGTCGGCACCCTGGGCGCGCGCCTGCTTGGCCCGCTCCGTCAACGCCTCCAGCTCGTTGTGGACCACAGACCACGGCGCCTCGGCGGGCAGCGGGATCCCATTTGTGCCGTAGGTGGAGGAGAACTGGGCCACCGTGATCTGCCGGCCGTTGCGCTCCAGGCGGTAGAGCTGGGGAGCGGCGGCCTCCGCCGGGCTCCGCCCGGTGCCCGCCGCGCCCAGCCCGGCCGCCTCCAGCGCGTCCAAGGTGGTAACTACGCCTTCCCACCCCCGATCCAGGGAGTGGTTGGAGGCGGTGGCGCACCCGTCCCAGCCCGCGCTCTTCAGGCTGGGGATCACCGCTTGCGACATACCAAAGAGCGGGTAACCGCTCACCTCCCACCCGGGCGGGGACTGTGGCACCTCCACGCCGCACAGCGCCAGGTCCACGCCGGCGGTCCAGGCGGAGAACGGGGCCATGATCTGGGTGAGATCTCCGCTGGGCGAGGAGTCGTAGACCGGCATGTGCATCAGCACGTCCCCGGCGTACCCGATCGAAAAGGTGGCCTGCGGGGGAGCGGGCAGCGCCTCGGGCGTGGGAGTGGGGCTCGGGCGCTGCGGCGCCGGGCTGGCCGGGGCAGCGGGGGAGAGGGAGGCGGGTGGTACGGGAGGCAGCGAAGGGGCGGCCGTTGGCTCAGCGGATGATTGCACGGCGGCGGTGGGGTCGGTGTCCGTGGCCAGCCGGTGGGCGGCCACCCCTACCGCCCCGCCGAGCAGCAGCACCGCTGTCAGCGCCAGGCCGACCGTCTTGGTGTTAGAGCCCCGTTGCATCTGCGCCTCCTGACCGCCTATTCAGCAAGACTAAGCGCGGGGGACGGTGCCAGGTGAGTGATTGGAGCCGGAGTGGCGTTGAGGCAAAATGCGTGCGCCGCCTGGCTGCGGGCTAAGCTGAGCGGCATGAATTCCCGCCCTGTCTCCCTGTGGAATCCCGCCAACATTCTGACAATGGCCCGCCTAGTGATGGTGCCCGCCTTCGTCTGGCTGTTCCTGGTCGGGACGGTGGAGACGCGCTGGTGGGCCACGGTCGTGTTCGTGGTCGCGGCCCTGACGGACCTGGCCGACGGCTACCTGGCCCGCCGCTACGGGTGGATCACCAACTTCGGCAAGCTCGCGGACCCGATTGCGGACAAGGCCCTGGTGATCGCGGCCCTGGTGCTGCTCACCTGGGAGGGCAGCCTGTGGTGGTGGGTGGCCCCGGTGATCATCCTGCGGGAGCTGGGCATTACCGTGCTGCGGCTCTTCCTGGCCAAAGTGGAGGTCATCGCCGCCTCCTGGATGGGCAAGTGGAAGACCACCACGCAGCTTGGTTTCATCACTTTCCTGCTGGTCCCGTGGCCCACGTTCGCCGGCCAGGCGCTGGTGACCACGATGAACTGGGTCACCACGGTGTTGATCCTGGTGGCGGTGGCGCTGACGCTGTGGAGCGGCGGGCAGTACGTGGTGGCGGCCGTGCAGGGCGCGCGCAGCCGGCGCCGGAGTTCAGTCCGGAGAACCTGACTGGGTGTCACCAATGGGATGCCTTTTCCCACAAGTTTATGGCTGAATCCGCAGCTAATGGGGACTTTGGGTTGTGGACTTCCAGGAAACCTCCATTTAGCCCGGCTAGAGTGGGGGGCATGAACACGAACAGTGCTCCCGTTTCCTCTGGCTCCAGCAACGTCCAGCGCCGGCACTCCGGCCGGACTCCAATGGCTTCGGCTGCGGTGGCACGATACGGTAGGGCTGTGCCTACCAATCCGAACCCTGCTGCGGTCACGCCGATTCTTCGTAGCGAGATCGGCGACGTTCTGCGTGATCTGCGCCTGAAGCAGGGCCGGACCCTACGGGAGGTTTCCGCCGACGCACGCGTTTCGCTTGGATACTTGAGCGAGGTAGAGCGCGGGCAGAAGGAGGCATCCTCTGAGCTCTTGGGCGCCATCTGCGTTGCGCTGGGCGTCCCGCTCTCCCTGCTCCTGCGCGAGGTGAGCGATCGTATTGCCGTGATCGAGGGTGTTTTGGTGCCGGACACCGTGCCGGACGGATTCCTGCCTGAGATCGCTCGAATGGGCTGAGCGCCAGCGGCGATTGGCCTTGTCTCCGTGGGTTGAGGAGTTGCTCTTCAACCCACGAGCAGCTATTTGGGGGGAGCAGTTTGCGTCAGAGCGAGTTCAGATCCGCGCTCGAGCGGACTTTTGGAGAGGTGCTAGGCCCTTCCTACGCTCAAGACGTTCACCTACCGGAGTTCGGCTCCTCCGCAGCGCAGGCTCTCGAAGCTGACGCTGATCCGTTGGAAGTGTGGCACGCGTTGTGCGACGCGTTGGATCGCCCAGACGCCAAGTGGGCGCACCGCGAGGACGTCAAGAGACGCAGGCGCTAGCCAAGAAGATGTGACCACAAGGTTCACATGGGTAGAACATTGCAGAATGTTCCAAATTTGAAAGAATGGGGGTGGGTGTTGCTTTCCGTGCTGTACGGCCCGGCGCCCTACGTCTAAGGAGGCTGCGATGAACATGCAATTCGGCATCATGACGGTCGGGGACATCACCACCGACCCCACTAACGGCACCACACCCACTGAGCGCGAGCGACTCAAGGCGATGATTCGCATTGCTTTGCACGCCGAAGCGGTGGGGCTGGACGTCTTTGCGCAAGGCGAGCACCACAATCCGCCCTTCATGGTCTCGTCTCCCACCACCACGCTGGCCTATATCGCGGCACAGACGAAGCGCATCGTGCTCTCGACCTCCACCACCCTCATCACCACCAACGACCCGGTAAAGATCGCCGAGGACTACGCAACCTTGCAGCACCTGGCCGACGGGCGCGTGGACTTGATGCTGGGCCGGGGCAACACCGGGCCCGTCTACCCCTGGTTTGGGCAGGACATCCGCAATGGCATCGCCCTGGCCGTGGAGAACTACGCGCTGCTGCGTCGCCTGTGGCGCGAGGAAGTGGTGGACTGGCAGGGCAAGTTCCGCACCCCGCTGCAGGGGTTCACCTCCACTCCGCGCCCGCTCGACGGCCTACCTCCCTTCGTCTGGCACGGCTCCATTCGCAGCCCCGAGATCGCGGAGCAGGCCGCTTACTACGGCGACGGCTTCTTCCATAACAACATCTTCTGGCCGCCCCAGCACACCAAGCGGATGGTAGAGCTCTACCGCACGCGCTTTGAGCACTACGGTCACGGCGCCAAGCACCAGGCGATCGTCGGCCTGGGTGGGCAGTTCTTCATGGCGCGCCGCTCCCAGGACGCCGTTAACCAATTCCGGCCCTATTTCGATAATGCGCCGGTTTATGGTCACGGCCCCTCGCTGGAGGAGTTTTCCAGTCAGACTCCGCTTACCGTTGGTAGTCCGCAGCAGGTAATCGACCGCACGCTCGGTTTTAGGGAGATAGTTGGCGATTATCAGCGCCAGTTATTCCTCATCGATCACGCCGGACTTCCCCTTAGCGTGGTTTTGGAGCAAATCGATTATCTAGGCGAGATTCTGCCCACCTTGCGGGCTGAATTCGACGCCCGTCGCGCGGACGACGTTCCGCCGGCCCCTACCCACCAAAACCGTCTAAACTCCGGCCCGCGAACCGAGTTGGTAGGCGCCGGTGCGACCACTGAGCTCTCCGGTGCAGGGCGCGTGGAGGAGAATGCGCAGTCGGCTAGCCTGGGTGGAGACCACTTTGGCCAGCGCGTGCAGTCCAAACAAGACAGCGCCACGGGATCCTCCTTTTATCCGCAGGCCCCTAGCGAGGGGGCTGCGGTTGAGAAGGTGGCGCGTTACCTGCAGGGAGGTGGCGCCTGATGGTGCAGTTGGTTGTCATCGACGCCTCGTTATCTGAGGCGGGTTCCTCCACGCGCCTTGCCCATGCCATCCGCAGCGAACTGCCGCAGGAGTGGGCGGTAGAGCATGTCAAGCTGCGCCCTCTGGCCCGAGCATTGGCCGACTCCCTGCTGGTTGGATTCGCCTCCTCGGAGCTGGAGGCGGTCTATAACGGCGTCGGGCGTGCCGACGCCGTCCTCGTGGTGGCCCCCATCTACCAGTCCTCTTATTCCGGCCTGCTAAAGCTCTTTCTGGACCTGCTCCCCGAGGGCAGCCTCAGGGGCGTGCCGGCAATTGTGGCAGCTACCGGAGGCAGCACCAGGCACGCACTTGCGGTCGATTACGCACTGCGTCCACTAATGACCTATTTGGGTGCCGAAGTGGCGACAACTGGTATCTATGCGGCCGCAGAGGATTGGGGCGCGGTGGCCGCCGACTCCACCGGGGAAAAAAGTGGAAGTCTGCGAAATCGAATCAAGCGCGCCGCAAGGCAAATGCAAAAAATGGTTGAGGTGAGGATAAATCTGGCTGAGAATGAAAGTGTTGCCGGAGGGACGTCGTCCAGTAAAAGTGGTGAAGTGCGCGGCGATATGTTCGCCTCGGTCACCCCATTTGCAAACCTCCTAGCGCAGGTGGAGACATGAAAACACCGAAAGAAAAACTGCAAGCCTGGCGGGCGTTTTACGAATACTCGGCCCGGGCCCAGGCGGCCCTCGAGTGTCGGTTGCGTTCGCGCTCCGGCCTGTCCCTTGGGGAATACAACATCCTGCTGGTCTTAGCAGAGGCGCGCGAGCCGCTGCGAATGGGGCAGATTGCCGACCGGATTGTCTTTGCTCCATCCCGCCTGACTTACGTGGTGGGAAACCTTGAATCGCGCGGGTGGCTTTCACGCGAACCGGATCCCGTGGACCGGCGCGCCTCGGTGGTGACGCTGACCGACCTGGGGCGCGAGGTCTTCTATGCGGCCGCCGCCCCGCACCTGGCTGATATCACCAGCCTGGCCCTTGACGAGCTCACTGACGAAGAAGCCGACTTGCTGGAAGACGTCTTCACCAGGCTCGCAGGGCGGTTGGACTTCAAGACACGCCGTTGCTCCGTGAACTAGCCATTCGAACAGATGTTCGGCTAGGGTTTTACGCAGGCGAGGTTCGTCCCTCCCACGCGCAGCGTCGCTGTGGGTAGGCGAACAAATGTTAGTGGCTGCGCATAGTCTCGCCCCAACGAGCCCGGAGAGGGCACGAAGGTAAAGGCCAGTTCTGCCCGAGACTCAAGAGGAGATACCCCCATGGCGCAAATTAACGGCACGGACCGTGCCAAGGCACTGGAACTGGCCCTGAGCCAGATCGACAAGCAGTTCGGTAAGGGGTCCGTGATGCGTCTCGGGGACGACTCCCGCCCGCCCGTGGCAGTGATCCCCACCGGCTCCGTCGCGCTGGACGTGGCCCTCGGCACCGGCGGGCTGCCCCGCGGTCGCATCGTTGAGATCTACGGGCCCGAGTCCTCCGGTAAGACCACGGTCGCCCTGCACGCGGTGGCCTCCGCGCAGCGCGCCGGCGGCAACGCCGCCTTCATCGACGCCGAGCACGCGCTGGACCCGGAATACGCCCGCAAGCTGGGCGTGGACGTGGACAACCTGCTGGTGAGCCAGCCCGACACCGGCGAGCAGGCCCTCGAGATCGCAGACATGCTGATCCGCTCCGGCGGCCTCGACATCATCGTGATCGACTCCGTTGCCGCGCTGGTACCCAAGGCGGAAATCGAAGGTGAGATGGGTGACTCCCACGTGGGTCTCCAAGCCCGCTTGATGAGCCAGGCCCTGCGCAAGATCACCGGTGCGCTCTCCGCCTCCGGCACCACCGCCATCTTCATCAACCAGCTCCGCGAGAAGATCGGCGTGTTCTTTGGCTCCCCGGAGACCACCACCGGTGGTAAGGCGCTGAAGTTCTACGCCTCCGTGCGCATCGACGTGCGCCGCATCGAGACCCTCAAGGAGGGCGGCGAGCCCATCGGTAATCGCACCCGCGCCAAGATCGTGAAGAACAAGATGGCCCCGCCGTTCAAGCAGGCTGAGTTCGACATCCTCTACGGCCAGGGCATCTCCCGCGAGGGCGGGCTCATCGATCTGGGCGTGGAGACCGGCGTGGTCCGCAAGTCCGGCTCCTGGTTCACCTACGAGGGCGACCAGCTTGGCCAGGGCAAGGAGAACGTGCGCAACTTCCTCAAGGACAACCCGCAGCTCGCCGCAGAGATCGAGACCAAGATCCTGGGCCACCTGGGCATCGGCGAGGCCGGACGGGCCGCCAAGGAAGCGGCAGCTGCGCAGGCAGCCGGGGCCGCAGCCGGGGATGCCGACGCAGCCGCAGCGGCGGCCGCAAAGGCGGTAGCGGGCGTGCGAGGCAAGACCACCGCCCGGGGCAAGGCAGCGCGCGGCAGTGAGGACGCAGGGGGCTTCTAGTGGCTACCAGAAAAGCCGGCCCGGGCTCGCCCGGGCCGGCGGCCAGCCCCGCCGAGCAGGTGGACCTTGCCAGGGAGGCTGCGCTGCGCTCGCTCACCGCGTGCGCCCGGACCCGCGCCCAGCTCGAACAGAGCCTGGCGCGCAAGGGGTTTGAGCCCCCGGTGATTGCGCAGGTACTGGACCGTCTCACCGAGGTGGGACTCGTCGACGACGCCGCCTACGCCCGCGCGCTGGTGCGCGACCGCGCTAAGGAGCGCGGCCTGTCCCGCAAAGCCATCGCAGTGGAACTCTCCCGCAAGGGAATCGCGGGGACGGTGGCGAGGGAGGCGCTGGAAGAGCTGGACCCGGACAGCGAGCGAGCCACCGCACTGGAGCTGGCGCGCGCCAAGGCCCGTGCCACTCGTGGGCTGGACTACCAGGTGCGCGCCAGGCGCACCCTGGCCCACCTGGGCCGCAAGGGATACGGCAGCGAGGTAGCCAACTGGGCCACCCGCGCAGCCCTGGCAGCTGACCCGCAGGAGGAAGGAAGAGACGGTGACTACTTCGGCTAACACCCCCGCAGCGCAGGCGGTATCGGTGCCAGTCTCGGCGTCCCTTGCGGGGGACGGTGCGGTGCCCGTCGCGGTGCCCGTTGCAGGGGACGCCCCGGTGCCAGTCGCTCCGGTCGCTCCGAAAGATCCGGGCAACCGTGGTGCGCCAGTAGGACCGACCGGGGGAGGAGACATGCCCGGGGCAGCAAGCCCTATCCGGGAGGCCGCAGCACTGGTGGCCACTCTGCTGGAGCAAAAGCTGACGCTGGCCACGGCGGAGTCGCTCACGGCTGGCCTGGTGAGCGCCACGGTCGGCCAGATTCCCGGCGCGTCGGCGGTGCTGCGCGGCGGGGCCACCACCTACGCCACCGACTCCAAGGCCGCCGTCCTTGGGGTGGAGGCAGATTTGCTGCGCGAGCACGGACCGGTCCACCCGGAGGTGGCCGCCCAGATGGCGCGTGGCGCGGCCCGCCTCTTTGCCGCCGACGTGGCCGTGGCCACCACGGGCGTGGCAGGCCCCGGCCCCCACGGCGGGCACCCGGCAGGCTCCGGTTACATCGCGATTCATTTTGGTAACGCCCGTCCTGACGAAACTATCGTCGAGCCATTCACCGTCGCGGGGGACAGAAATGAGGTACGCGAACGGGTTACGGCGCTGATTCTGCGCCGTACCCGCAGCCTTCTATGCTTGCCGCGATGAGCACTCCACGCACCTACCACGTCCGCACCCTCGGGTGCCAGATGAACGTCCACGACTCCGAGCGCATGGCCGGTCTGCTGTCGCAGGCAGGGTTGGTGCCGGTGGAGGAGATCCCCGAACTAGCGGCGCGCGCCACCGCCGCCGGCGACGGGGGAGCGGACGTAGTCGTGATCAACACGTGCTCGGTGCGGGAGAACGCCGCCACGCGCCTCTACGGGAACCTGGGCCAGCTCGCGGCGGTTAAGCGCGAGCGGCCAGGCATGCAGATCGCAGTGGGGGGCTGCCTGGCGCAGCAGCTGCGCGGCACCCTGCTGGACAAGGCGCCCTGGGTGGACGTCGTCTTCGGCACCCACAACATCGACGTCCTGCCTACGCTCCTGGAGCGGGCCCGCCACAACCACAAGGCGGCGGTGGAGATCGAGGAATCCCTCAAGGTGTTCCCCTCCACACTGCCCACGCGCCGCGACTCGGCCTTCTCCGGCTGGGTGTCCATCTCGGTGGGCTGCAACAACACGTGCACCTTTTGCATCGTGCCGCAGCTGCGCGGCAAGGAGCGCGACCGCCGTCCGGTCGAGATCCTGGCGGAGGTAGAGGCGCTGGTGGCGCAGGGCGTCGTCGAGGTCACCCTGCTGGGCCAGAACGTCAACTCCTACGGCGTCTCCTTCGGTGACCGCGCCGCCTTCGCCAAGCTCCTGCGGGCCTGCGGCGAGATCGAGGGGCTGGAGCGCGTACGCTTCACCTCCCCGCACCCGGCCGCCTTCACGCAGGACGTCATCGACGCGATGGCGGAGACCCCGAACGTCATGCCGAGCCTGCACATGCCGCTGCAGTCCGGTTCCGACCGAATCCTGCGCGCCATGCGCCGCTCCTACCGCTCCGCCCGCTTCCTGGGCATCCTGGAGTCGGTGCGGGAGAAACTGCCGGACGCCGCGATCACCACCGACATCATCGTGGGCTTCCCGGGAGAGACCGAGGAGGACTTCGTCCAAACCCTGGAGGTAGTGGAGGCCTCCCGCTTCTCCAGCGCGTTCACCTTCCAGTACAGTCCGCGCCCCAACACCCCCGCCGCAGACCTGCCGGGCCAGCTCCCGGCCGACGTGATGGCAGACCGCTACCAGCGCCTGGTGGAGCTGCAGGAGCGCATCTCCTTCGAGGAGAACGCGGCGCAGGCCGGCCGCACGCTGGAGATCCTGGTGGCGCAGGGAGAGGGTCGCAAGGACGAGGCCACGGCCCGCATTTCTGGCCGCGCCCCGGACAACCGCCTGGTTCACCTGAGCCTGCCGCCGAACATGCCGGAGTCCGAGCGCCCGCGCCCCGGTGACTTTGTCACCACCACGATCACGCGCGGTGCCCCGCACCACCTGATGGCCGACGCCGCCCTCACCGGTGGTCTCTTTGAGGTACGACGTTCCCCCGGCGGTGACGCCTGGGAGGCCGAGCAGGCCGCGCCGCGCCTGGAGAAGGACACCGCCCCGGTCAGCCTGGGCATCCCGCTGCTGCGCCGGCCTTCCTGACCGCCCCCGCCCCGCGCCCGTGAGGGGCGGCAGGAACACCGTGGCCGACGTTGGTTGGGCTCACCGCCGAGCTCCCGCAAACTGCTGTTTGTAACTGCCGGCGTTGGTTGGCGTCAGCACTCCTACCCTCTGTGGGTGGTTGGCTGCAACGGTTGGCGCGGGCGATCGCCCGGGTTCCCAGCGCTGCGCGCCCGCGCACTGCAGACTGCAACGGCCTGCGTGCGCGAGCGCTCGCCGGTGGCCCCGGGCCACGCCGCGCGCGGCTAGCTGAGGGCCGACTCGCGGCCGTACGCGGCCAGCGCCAAAGCCCCGCGCGCCACGGCGTGCACGGCCCATGCCAGGCGGGAACAGTCCTCGGAGAGCCCGGCCACCGAATCAAAGACGAGCTCCACGCTCACCTCGCTGCCGCCGCCAAGCGCGTCCATGCCTGCGGCGGGGGCGAGCATGTGCTGGTTCCAGTCGTTGATGACCGCCGGCGCCACCTCCAGCCAGTCGGAGGCATCCAGGGCGGTGCAGACCCGCACCACTTCGGGGTAAGCCTCCACCCGGACGGCCAGCCCCTGCGTCTCCACCTCGATCGCCCCGGTGTGTTCGCGCACCGTAATCTGCTGGGCGCGCAGCTGGCTGGCCAGGGCGCCCAGGTCTAGGGCGGAGGCAGGGGCGGTCAAAGCGGCCGGGCTGGGGGAGGCGGTGGGCGCGGCAACGTCGTCCACCAAAGAAGCGGCAAGGGGGGCGGCGGTCAAGGGCTGCGCGCTCGCATCAGCGGCCGGGTCGGCCAACAGAGCGGTGCCGGCGGCGCCCACCCCGCCCAAGGGATCGGGCAGCAGGGCATCGAGCTTGCGCAACTGGGAGACGGTGCGGGAGACGAAGGCGTGCACAAAGGCAGCGATCTCCGCGCGCGGGGCCGGCATACCCGCCAGGAGGGACTCCCAAACGACCGCCACGCTGCCGTCGTCCAGGACGCGTGCGTAGGCCTTGGGGAAGGGCCGCTCAAAGTTCAGCGTGGCAAGGACCGCGTGCAGCTTCTCCAGGTGGTCCAGGTTGGCCCGGCGGCCCCACGAGCAGCGGGCCTGCAGGGTGGGCACGGCGTCCAGGTCCACGCGGTGGAAGCGAATGCTCGCCCCGGGCAGCGCCACCCCAAAGTTGCCCGCGCGGTCCACGAACCAATCCAGACCGCCCTCCTCCAAAACCGAAGCAAGCGTGGCGTCAAGGCGAAAGGGCGCGCGATCGTTCATAGGCACCAGCCTAAAGGCCCTAGGCTTGGAGCGTGATTATCGCGTTCGTAGGCCCCACCGCTAGCGGCAAGAGCGACCTCGCGCTCGACGTCATCGAGGCGCTGGCAGAGCTGCGCGGCGTGAGCGCGGCCAGCCTGGCCCAGGTGGTGGGCGCCGACGCCATGCAGCTCTACCGGGGCATGGACGTGGGCACCGCCAAGCTGCCGCCCTCGGAGCGGCGCGGCATCACCCACCACCAGATCGACGTCCTCGACCTGGACCAGGAAGCCTCCGTGGCCGCCTACCAGCGCCATGCCAGGGCCGACGTTGCCGCCATCCGCGCGCAGGGTGCACTGCCCGTAGTGGTGGGCGGTTCGGGCCTCTACATCCGGGCGTTGCTGGACGAGATCGACTTCCCGGGCACCGACCCGGCGGTGCGCGCCGAGCTGGAGACCGAGGCGGATGTGATCGGGCCGCGCGGCCTGCACCAGCGGCTCCAGGAGCTGGACCCGGTGGCGGCCACGCAGATCGAGCCGGGCAACGTGCGCCGCGTGGTGCGCGCCCTGGAGGTCATCGCGCTCACCGGCAGGCCCTTCAGCGCTACCATGCCGGCCTACACCTACCACCACGAGCCCACCTACCAGTTCCAGATCGACGTGCCGCGCGAGGAGCTGGACCGGCGCATCGACCACCGCAGCCAGGCGATGTTCGACGCGGGGCTAGTGGAGGAGACCCGCGAGCTGCTGCGCAGGGGGCTGGCGCATGCCCCCACGGCCGCTCGGGCCACGGGCTACGCGCAGGCCATGGACGTCATCGCCGGGCGGCTCACCGAGCGCGACGCGGTGGACGCGGTGGCCCGCGCCACCCGGCAACTGGCGCGCAAGCAGCTCAAGTGGTTCAGGCGCGACCCGCGCATCCACCTGCTGCCCTGGGAGGGCGGGGTGGACGCCGTGGCGTGCGCGCGGCATATCGACGCCTTGCTGCCGGCAAAGGCTTAGGGCCGCCCAGGGGGCGCTGGCCCGGCGCGGTTTAGGCGCGGGCGCTTACCTCGAGGATCCTGAATCCCTTGGCGGAGGCGATGCGCTCGGTGGGGAAGCCCTGCTCGATCAGCCAGCGCTGCAGAGAGTCGGCGCCGAGGTTCTTGCCCACCACCAGGTGGGCCTTGGCTGCGGTGTCCAGGAGGGGCAGCCAGGCAAGCAGGAGCTCGTGGAGGGCCGGCTTCCCGATGCGGATGGGAGGGTTGGACCACAAGCCGGCCAGCTTCACGCCGCGCTCGGCCAGCACGGCGGGGGCGTCCTGGCCGAGCACCTCCACGTTGGTGAGCCCGGCGGCAGCGCAGTTGTCGGTGGTCAGGGAGCGGGCCACGGAGTTCACGTCAGCCGCCACCACGCTTGCCTGCGGGGAGGCGGCAGCCAGCGCCAGGGTGATGGGGCCCCAGCCGCAGCCGACGTCGGCTAACACACCGCTTCTGGGCGGCGGGGGTACGTGGCTGAGCAGGACAGCAGTGCCCGGGTCCAGGCGGGCAGTGCTAAACACCCCACCGGCGGTGGTGACCGCGAAGTCTCGTCCCTGGATGGTGACGATCTTCTGCTCGCGGAGCTCAGAGGTGGGGGTGGCGTCAAAGTAGTGGCTCACGCTGGCCAGATTAGCGGCCACCGGCGCGGACCGTCACATACCGATCCGCTGCGGAAGGTGGGAGAATGGACGCTCCCGTTCTCACCAGCCCGAAGGAAGCAATTGCAGCCCACCTCGCCAGCCCCCGAAGAAGACGTCATCGCTCGAATCTTGGCGCGAGCTGGCACGGCCCTGGCCTCCACCGAGGGGGTGCAGGAGAGCAGAGCTGGTTCGCTGGAGCGCGAGGAGCGTGAGCGGCTGCGCCGCGTGCCCTCCCTCTCCACCGAGCTGGAGGACGTCTCCGAAGTCGAGTACCGCCAGATCCGCTTAGAGAAAGTGGTGTTGGTGGGACTCTGGTCCAGTGGCAGCGCCGAGCTCGCGGAAGTCTCCCTGCGGGAGCTGGCCGCGCTCGCGGAGACCGCCGGTTCCCAGGTGCTAGACGGCCTGCTGCAGCGGCGCGCCACCCCGGACCCGGCCACCTATCTGGGGCGGGGCAAGGCTGCGGAGTTGGCGGAGATCGTCGCCTCCACCGGCGCGGACACCGTGATCGTGGATTCCGAGCTCTCTCCTTCGCAGCGCCGTGGCCTGGAAGACGTGGTCAAGGTCAAGGTGGTGGATCGCACCGCGCTGATCCTGGACATTTTTGCCCAGCACGCCAAGAGCCGCGAGGGTAAAGCCCAGGTGGAGCTGGCTCAGCTCGAGTACCTGCTGCCGCGCCTGCGTGGTTGGGGTGAGTCCATGTCCCGGCAGGCCGGTGGTCGCGTGGCCGCCGGTGCGGGCATTGGCTCCCGTGGCCCCGGTGAGACCAAGATAGAGCTGGACCGCCGCCGCATCCGTACCCGCATGGCCAAGCTGCGCCGCGAGATCGCTGACATGGCCCCGGCCCGCGAGACCCAGCGCCTGGAGCGCAGGCGCGGCAACGTGCCCGCCGTGGCGATCGCGGGCTACACCAACGCAGGTAAGTCCTCGCTGCTCAACCAGCTCACCGACGCCGGCGTGATGGTGCACGACGCCCTCTTCGCCACCCTGGACCCGACCGTGCGCCGCGCCCAGACCCCCGACGGGCGCGGCTACACCCTGGCGGACACGGTTGGTTTTGTCCGCAACCTCCCGCACGAGCTGGTGGAGGCCTTCCGCTCCACCCTGGAGGAGGTGGCGCTCGCCGACCTGCTGCTGCACGTGGTGGACGCCGCCCACCCGGACCCGGTGGGCCAGATCGAGGCCGTCCGCGAGGTCATCGAGACGATCCCCGGGGGCAGTAACGTGCCCGAGCTGATCGTCCTGAACAAGGCTGACCTGGCCGCCCCGGAAGACCTGATCGCGCTGCGCACCCGCTACCCGGACGCGGTGGCGGTCTCCGCCTACACCGGGGAGGGGATCGAGGAGCTGCGCGAGGAGATCGCCCGCAAGCTGCCCCGCCCCGGCGTGCACATCGACGCCGTCGTCCCCTACCAGCGGGGCGACCTGGTGGCGCGCGTCCATGAGACCGGTGAGCTGGAGCACGAGGAACACCTGGGTACCGGTACGCGCGTCGTGGCCCAGGTGGACGCGGCCCTGGCGGTGGCGTTGCGTGACGCCTGCGTGGAGGGCACCTGGCACGCCGTCCCGGCCAGCGGCTGGGAGAAGGCCCCCAGCCTCAAGCGCCTCACGCGCTCGGTCTGATGGCTAGAGACCCTGAGGAGGCAGCCGAGCAGTCCCTGCGGGTGCTGGCCACAGCTGTAGCCGAGCTGGGCGGCAGCCAGCGCCCCGGCCAGGAGCAGATGGCCTCCGCCGTGGCCGCCGCTCTGGAGGACTCCACGCACCTGGTGGTGCAGGCCGGCACCGGCACGGGTAAGTCCCTGGGCTACCTGGCCCCGGTCATGCTGCGCGCGGTGCAGAGCGGGGACAAGGCGGTGGTCTCCACCGCCACCCTGGCCCTGCAGCGCCAGATCCTGCTCTCCGACGCGCCCCGCGTGGCCAAGGCCGTGGAGGAGACCACGGGGCTGGCCCCCAAGGTCGCGGTCCTCAAGGGCTGGCAGAACTACGTGTGCCTCCACAAGCTCAGCGGCGGCTACCCCGCCGAAGACACCCTCCTGGAGGTGGGGGAGGGCTACGCGGCCAGCGAGGCCTTTGGGGGCGCCACCACCGAGCTGGGTGAGCAGGTGCTGCGGGCCCGCAACTGGGCCGCCGCCACCGACACCGGCGACCGTGACGACTTGGTGCCGGGCGTGAGCGACCGCGCCTGGGCGCAGGTCTCCACGGACACCTCCCGCTGCCTGAAGACCGCCTGCCCCGTGCGCAGCGACTGCTTTGCCGAGAACGCCCGCTCCACCGCCTTCGCCGCCGACGTGGTCATCACCAACCACGCCATGCTGGGCGTGGCCGCCGCCGGCAACGAGCGCGTCCTGCCGGAGCACGGTGCGCTGATCGTGGACGAGGCCCACGAGCTCGAGGGGCGCGTGCGCTCCCAGAACACCGTCTCCCTCTCCGCTGCGGCCGTCACCCGGGTGGCCCAAACGGCCCGCAAGCAGGCGCGCGCAGTGGTTTCCCCGCTGGAGGAGGCCGCCAGCCTGCTCATGGCCGCCCTCATGGACGTGCCCGACGGCCGTCTGGTGGGTGGCCCGGACGACGTCCTCGCCCTCGCCCTAACCCAGGTGGCCGCCGCCGCGCGCAACGTGCTGGCGGGTATCGAGAAGCCCGCCCAGGCCGGCCCGGACAAGGCAGCGGCCCTCCAACTGGCCACCACTGCGCTCACCGAGCTAATCGATGTGGCCGAGCGGGCAACGTCGGACAACGTCTCGCAAGGCAAGGACGTGGCCTACGTAGAGCGGCCGCGCATGGGGGAGGACCCGCCGCAACTGGTGATAGCCCCGATCGAGGTGGCCGCCGACGTTGCCAACCGCCTGCTCGAGGGACGCGCCGCCGTCCTCACCTCCGCCACCCTGGCCCTGGGTGGCTCGTTCGAGGCCGTGGCCTACCGGCTCGGCCTCAACCTGGCCAGCGAGCCGTGGCGGTCGCTGGACGTCGGCTCGCCGTTCGACTACGGCAAGCAGGGCATCCTGTACCTGGCCCGCCACTTGCCCGCCCCCACCCGGGAAGGCACGGCGCTCGAGGCGCGCGAGGAGATGGCGCAGCTGGTGCGGGCCTCCCGCGGTGGCATGCTGGGGCTCTTCAGCTCGCGCCGCGCCGCGGAGGAGGCCGCGCAGTTCCTCCGCGAGCAGGTGGACTTGCCCGTCTACTGCCAGGGCGAGGACCAACTCCCGACGCTGATAGAGCGGTTCAAGTCCGAGCCGGACTCCTGCCTGGTGGGCACTCTCTCCCTCTGGCAGGGCGTCGACGTGCCCGGCCACGCCTGCCGCCTGGTGGTCATCGACCGCATCCCCTTCCCGCGCCCCACCGACCCCGTGATCGAGGCGCTGGGGGATCTGGCGCGCTCCCAGCGGCGCAGCGACTTCGCCTCCGTCTCTCTGCCCCACGCTGCCCTCCTGTTGGCGCAGGGCGCGGGCCGGTTGGTACGACGCTCCACCGACCGGGGCGTGGTGGCCATCCTCGATTCGCGCATCGCCACCAAGTCCTACGGCGGCTTCCTGCGCGACTCCCTGCCGGGCTTCTGGCGCACCGACAAGCTGGACGTGGTGCTGGGCGCGCTGGGGCGGCTAGT
>JAUMWR010000007.1:43518-52768 GCA_030529545.1 Buchananella hordeovulneris | reverse complement strand
TTTGTAGCTGTCACGGTCGGCAGCTAGCTCCTGCCACGCATCTGCCTCGGTCCGCTCCCGTATCTTTGCCGGATCGAAGTCAATAGAAATGAGTTCTTTGCTTGGCGGCTTGTAGGTCTTATCGCCTCCCCAGCTCTTATTGCCGACGATCTCGACCATGTTCTCGGAAGCTTGATCGGAGTGAAAATCCTCGTCAACGGGAGGTGAGTCGACAATCGGAAGCAATGGGAAAGTAATAATGGGCAGGAGGCTGAATATAGAAAATGCCATTTCTATTCACTCTCCTCAATTGCTAGGCCGGTGATCTCCCAAATGCTGTCTTTGTTGGGGCGCATTGAGCAGGTCAAAAGTGATCGGGTTGGGCCAGCTTGCTCAATTCTGCGCCCGTCGCTGTGCATCTCAATGCGCGGACCGGTGTCGAATTCTAGCAAGATTAAATATTCTGTTTCGTCGTCTAGATTTACACGCCGGTCCGCAGTTCTGACATTAGAGAGGGTTGTCTGTACGACGTATTGCTCCAGAGTATTGTCAGTTATTGTCCTATGCATTTGTGCTAGGGTTCTTGAATTTCCGACAACGTTGGATGAGAACCATTCGATGTCGTTGGTGGAAAGGGCGTAAATCCATGCGTCGAGGATGAAGTAGGCGAAGGCCTCTGCTCCCTCTCCATCGGGTTGGCGGGCTACGTCGGAGAGCACGGGTGGCTGGCGGTCCTTGATGATGAAGGGCTGTGGGGCTTGTGGGTCGAAGGTCTTGACCGGCGCGCTGCTGGGAGTGGGAGCGGCGGGCGTTGTCTGGGTTGGTGTGGGCGCGGGCGCGGCGCTGGATTCGTGTGATGGTGCCGCTGGGTCTGCTGCCGGGGAGATGAGGGCGCAGCTTGTGAGCGTGGGGGCAAGTAGTAGCGCTGCGGCGCTCAGCCGAGCGGCGGAGCGCCTGGCGGTGACGAACCGAGCAGTGGTGGCCGGATACATTGTTGCCTCCCAAATCCTGGCGTTTGCACACGGATGCCTGCCACGCCAGGGGGAGGGCTAGTTGGCGGGAAATGCCAGACCAGTTGCGAGGCGCATCGCTCTTATGGCCTTCACGCTACTTGGCTCCGTGCCGCCCAAAAAGACCCTGTGCATAACCAGGGGAACTAAACCAATTCAGCAGTTGAAAAGCCGCAGGGGTGGGGCGCAATTGAAGTGCGCCCCACCCCTGACACCAGCTCTGCTGCCCCGCAGTCAAAGGAACTCGCCTTATCCCGGACAGGCCTCCCAGCCCCTGTGCTTTCTATGCGGTGCTCTGCCGCTGCCCGCAAGAGTGCCGACAGCCCCTGTTGGCTACTTCCCGGCCAGTTCCCGATCCCGGGCCACGGTGGCGGCCACGGCGGCCTCGGTGGCCGCCCGGAAACCAGCAGCGTCCAGCGCCAGCATGCCGGCCACGGTGGTGCCGCCGGGGGAGCAGACCGCATCGATCAGATCCGCCGCGCTGCGCCCGCCTTCCCGGTCCAGCTCGGCCAGGAGCAGGTCGGCTGCGCCCTTCATGGCCTGGGCCGCGTACTCCAGCGCGGCGCGCTTGCTCAATCCCTGCGCCACGCCGGCGCGCGCCAGGGAGTCGGCGTACTCCAGGGCAAAGGCGGGGGAGGAGCCGGCCATGGCCACAAACGCGGAGAAGTTCGCCTCCGGCACCATCGCCACGCGGCCCACCGACTGGAAGAGCTGGCGGACCGGCTCCGCCTCGGCCGCGCTCACGCGGGAGCCCAGCGCGAGCCCCGTCATCGCGGCCCCTACGGAGGCCGCCAAGTTGGGCATGGCTCGCACAATCCGCGCCACCCGGCTCGGCTCCGAGCCCACGCTCGCCGCCTCCAGGCGCGCCAGGGGAATCCCGGCCGCGATGGAGACCACCAACGTGTCATCCAGCCAGGCGGCAACGTCGGCCAACACACCCTCAATCACGTTCGGCTTGACCGCCAACACGATCAGGTCGGTCGTGGCGGCCACCTCCAGCGCGGTGGCCGCAGGGCGCGCGCCGATCTCCGTAGCCAGGGACTGCGCCGCAGGCTCGTAGGCGTCAAAGAGGATCACCTGCTCGCCCGTCACCAAACCAGCCGCCACCGCACCACGCGCGATAGCCCCACCCATGGCTCCACAGCCGATGAATCCGATACGCATGCTCAAAAGGTAGCGCGTGCGGCGCCGCAGGCGGGCAAAGTCACGCTGCGGGCGTTTGAGTGGCGCCCAGGCGAGGCATAGACTGGAAAGTGCATTGATCCGGCCATCACCGGGGAGCATCCGGAAGAACGGGGCCAGCGCCCTCATTAGAACCGGACGGGTTGGGTCCGTCATCGCCCTCGATGAAGCGGCCGCCTCTTGGGGGCGGCAAGCGAGGTGGTACCGCGGCGAAAGTCGTCCTCGCCCTCGGTGGACGCAACCGCGCCCACTACCCGCCAAATCGAGGAGCGCGCATGAAGCACGGCCACTACCCCTTGCACCGAGAAGGCAACGTTGAGGTTTCTCCGTCCTTCCCGGCCATTGAGCGCGAGGTGCTGGAGTACTGGAAGACCGACTCCACCTTCGAGGCCTCCGTGGAGGGCCGCGCGGCCGGCGAGAACGGCTCCAACGAGTTCATCTTCTACGACGGCCCGCCCTTCGCCAACGGCCTGCCCCACTACGGCCACCTACTGACCGGTTACGCCAAGGACCTGGTGGCGCGCTTCCAGACCCAGCGTGGCAAACGCGTCGAGCGTCGCTTCGGGTGGGACACCCACGGCCTGCCGGCCGAGATCGAGGCCGAGCGCATCCTGGGCATCGAGGACAAGAGCCAGATTGAGGGCGAGTGTGGCATCGGTATCGCCGCGTTCAACGACGCCTGCCGCTCCTCAGTGCTGCGCTACACCGGTGAGTGGGAGGAGTACGTCACCCGCCAGGCGCGCTGGGTGGACTTCCCGGGCGGCTACCGCACCCTGGACCTGCCCTACATGGAGTCCGTGATCTGGGCGTTCAAGGAGCTCTATGACAAGGGCCTGGCCTACGAGGGGCACCGCGTGCTGCCCTACTGCTGGAACGACCAGACGCCGCTGTCCAACCACGAGCTGAAGATGGACGACGACGTCTACCAGGACCGCCAGGACAACACAGTCACTGTGGGCCTGCGCCTGGAGACCGGCGAGCTGGCGCTGATCTGGACCACGACCCCGTGGACCCTGCCCTCCAACCTGGCCGTCGCCGTGGGCCCGGAGATCGACTACGTCGTGGTGGTGCCCTCCGAGGGCGAGCTGGCTGGCGAGCGCGTGATTTTGGCCGACGCTCTGCTCGGCTCCTACGCCCGCGAGCTGGGGGAAGAACCGGCCGTCGTGGAGCGCTTGAAGGGCGCCGACCTGGTGGGCCGCCGCTACGCGCCCATCTTCGACTACTTCGACACCGAGAAGAACCGCAGCGAGGGCAACGCGCCCGGCCCGAACGCCTGGCAGATTATCGCCGCCGAGTTCGTCACCACCTCCGACGGTACAGGCCTGGTGCACATCGCTCCGGCCTTCGGTGAGGACGACATGCTGGCCTGCCAGGCAGCCGGGATCGCCCCGGTGATCCCGGTGGACGACGCCGGCCGCTTCACCAGCGAGGTCTCCGACTACGCCGGCGTGCAGATCTTCGAGGCCAACAAGACCATCATCCGCGACCTGCGCGACGGCACCGGCCCGCTGGAGCGCCGCCCGGAGACCGAGCGCGCCGTGCTGGTGCGCCAGGCCTCCTACGTGCACTCCTACCCGCACTGCTGGCGCTGCCGCCAGCCGCTGATCTACCGCGCCGTGAGCTCCTGGTTTGTGGCCGTGACCAAGATCCGTGACCGCATGGTGGAGCTCAACCAGGAGATCCAGTGGGTGCCCTCCCACCTGCGCGACGGCCAGTTCGGCAAGTGGCTGGAGAATGCCCGCGACTGGTCCATCTCCCGCAACCGCTTCTGGGGCGCCCCGATCCCGGTGTGGGTGAGCGACGACCCGGCCTACCCGCGCGTGGACGTCTACGGCTCGATCGCCTCCCTCGAGGAGGACTTTGGGGTGGAGGTGACGGATCTGCACCGCCCGTTCATCGACACCCTGGTTCGCCCCAACCCGGACGACCCGACCGGCACGTCGATGATGCGCCGCATCCCCGACGTGCTGGACTGCTGGTTCGAGTCCGGCTCCATGCCCTTTGCCCAAGTGCACTACCCGTTCGAGAACCAGGACTGGTTCGAGCACCACTACCCGGGCGACTTCATCGTGGAGTACATCGGCCAGACCCGCGGATGGTTCTACACCCTGCACGTGCTGGCCACCGCGCTCTTTGACCGCCCGTCCTTCCTCAACTGCGTCTCCCACGGCATCGTGCTCGGTGACGACGGCCGCAAGATGAGCAAGTCCCTGCGCAACTACCCGGACGTCAACGAGGTCTTTGACCGCGACGGCGCCGACGCGATGCGCTGGTTCCTCATGTCCTCCTCGATCCTGCGGGGCGGCAACCTGATCGTCACCGAGGAAGCCATCCGCGACTCGGTGCGTCGCGTGCTGCTGCCGGTGTGGAACACCTGGTACTTCTACAGCCTGTATGCGGGCACCGTCGCCAAGGGCGAGGGTTACCTGAGCGGTGGCGTGAGCGAGGTCAACGGCGAGCTGGTTGCCTCCAGCGGTGCCAAGCTCTCCCGCGCCGACCGCTACGTGCTGGCCCGCACCAAGGACCTGGCTGCCACGGCCGGCGCCCAGCTCGAGGCCTACGACATCGCGGGCGCCGCCCAGAGTGTCGAGGCCTACATCGACGTGCTGACCAACTGGTACGTGCGCACCTCCCGCCAGCGCTTCTGGGACGAGGACCTGGCCGCGTTTGACACGCTCTACACCTGCCTGGAGGTCCTCACCCGCGTGATGGCCCCGCTGGCCCCGCTGGTCAGCGAGGAGATCTACCGCGGCCTGACCGGTCAGCGCTCCGTGCACCTGACCGACTGGCCCGAGCTGGGCGAGGCCTTCGCCGCCCCGGCCCTGGTGGCCGCGATGGACGAGGTCCGCGACGTGGTCTCCGCCGCCCTGTCCCTGCGCAAGGCGGAGGCCGTGCGCGTGCGCCAGCCGCTGCGCCTGCTCGAGGTCTTCACCGCCAACCCGGACCAGCTCGTGCCCTTCGCGCAGCTGATCGGCGGCGAGGTCAACGTCCGCGAGGTCAAGGTCCGCCCGATCGAGGGCAGCGGCCTGAGCGTGGTCACCAACGTGGCCGTCAACCCGCGCGAGCTGGGCCCGGATAAGCGCAGGCTGACCAGCCAGCTCTTCGCTGCGGTGCGCTCCGGGGCGTGGGAGCTGGAGAAGGACGCCGACGGCGAGGTTCGCGTGGCCTTCCCGGGCGTCCACGACGGCGGTGCCCACATCACCCTGGAGGGCGCGGAGTTCACCCTGACCACCTCCATCGATGCCCCCGAGGGCCGCGCGGCCACCGCGCTCGGCTCCGGCGCGTTCGTGCTGCTGGACACCACCCTGGACGCCGACTTGCGCGCCGAGGGCATGGCCCGCGACCTGGTGCGCGCCATCCAGGACGCCCGCAAGGCCGCCGGCCTGCACGTGGCCGACCGCATCCGCCTGGAGATGACCCTCCCGGAGGCGGAGCTGGCGGCAGCCACCACGCACCGCGACATGCTCGCCACCGAGTGCCTGGCGCTCGAGATCGAGCTGGCGGCAGGCAGCGAGCAGTCCATCACCGTCACCAAGCTGTAGGAGAGCTTCTTGAACACCCACCCCGAGCCCGCTAAGGACGCCCCGCAGCCCTCGATCCCGGCAGACCTGGCCCCGTACTTTGCGGCGGCCGCCGAGCCGAGCGAGGAAGAGCTGGCGACGGCACAGGCCCGCGCGGAGCTCGAGGCACAGGAGGAGGAACGCACCCAGGCCCTGGCCGCCCTCGTGCGCTCCTCCCTCCTGGGGGACGACGCCTCCCTGTGGGAGGACCTGCTCTCCGACGAGGAGTTGGACGACGCTGCCGACGCCCCTTCCTCTCCCGACGCGGCAGGCGGCGCCACGGCCTTCGGGGCGCGGGCGGCAACGTCGTCCGACTGGGAAGCGCAGCGCGAGCGCCAACTCATGGACGCGGCGCGGCGCGTGGAGCTGGACGCGCAGATCGAGGAGATCTACCGCGACATCCTGCTGCGCGCTCCCGAGCACAAGGTGCAGCCCTCGCTGGAGCGTGTGGCGCGCGCCTGCGAGCTGCTGGGCGACCCGCAGCTGGCCTACCGCACCATCCACCTCACGGGCACCAACGGCAAGACCTCCACGGCCCGCATGATCTCCGCCCTGCTGCGCGAGCGCGGCATGAGCGTGGCCACCTTCACCTCGCCGCACCTGCACACCGTGCGCGAGCGCATGATGATCGGCCTGGAGCCGCTGGGCCGCGAGGAGTTCCTGGAGGCCTGGGAGTCCGTTGGCCCGATCGTGGAGATGGTCGACGCCGAGTCCGCCGAGAAGGGCGGGCCGCGCATGAGCTTCTTCGAGGTCTTCACCGTGCTGGCCTTCACCGCGTTCGCCAACTGCGGCGTCGAGGTGGCCGTCATCGAGGTGGGCATGGGCGGCAGGTGGGACGCCACCAACGTCATCGAATCCGCGGTGCAGGTGATCACCCCGATCGCGCAGGACCACGACGCCTTCCTGGGCAGCGACCTGATGTCGATTGCGGGGGAGAAGGCCGGCATCCTGCGCCCGGGCAGCACACTGGTGCTGGGCCCGCAGCGCGAGGACGTGGAGGAGTACCTGCTGGAGGAGGCCGCGCGCCTGGGGGTGCTGGTGCGCCGCCACGGCCCCGACTTCTCCAGCGAGGACCGCGAGCTGGCCGTGGGCGGGCAGATGCTGACCCTCATCACCCCGGCGGCCCGCTACGAGGGCGTGCACCTGCCGCTGCATGGTGCCTACCAGGGGGTGAACGCCGCCGCCGCGCTCACCGCCGTGGAGGCGCTGTTCGGGGGTGGAGCGCTGCCGCCGCTGACGGTGGAGCACGGCTTCATGAGCGTGACCTCGCCCGGCCGCCTGGAGGTGGTTCGCTCCAGCCCCACGGTGCTGGTGGACGCCGCCCACAACCCGCACGGGGTGGCGGCGCTGCGCGTGGCCGTGGAGGAGGCCTTCGGCTTCTCGACGCTGGTGGGCGTCTTTGCGTGCATGGCAGACAAGCAAGCCGAAGCCATGCTGGCGGAGCTGGAGCCGCTGCTGGCGGAGATCGTGATTACCTCCCTGCCCGGCCCGCGCGCGCTGGACGCCGAGGAGCTCGCAGAGCTGGCGGGGGAGGTGTTTGGCCCCTCGCGCGTGCACCTGCAGGAGGATCTGGCCAGCGCCATCGAGACCGCCGCCGGCCTGGCGGAGTCCGACCAGGGCCCGGCCGTGGACACCGGCGTGCTGGTGGTCGGATCGGTCCTGTTGGCGGCTGCCGCCCGCGAGGTGATGGGAAAGCGCACCGTCTAGGCCTTTGTTCCTATATCGTTGCTCCTGGTAACGATCAAGGAGGACTAATGACCGCTGAAAACACCCCCGCCGAGTACACCCTGGTGCTTATCAAGCCTGATGCGTACGAGCGCGGCCTGACCGGTGAGATTCTGCGTCGGTTCGAGGTCAAGGGCTACCGCCTGGCCGCCTTGGCGATCGTGCACGCCACCCCCGAGACCCTGGCCCGCCACTACGTAGAGCACAAGGCCAAGCACTTCTTCGAGCCGCTGGTGGAGTACATGGCCTCCGGTCCGATGGTGGCAGTGGTCGTGGAGGGCAACCGCGTCTTGGAGGGCGTGCGCAACATGATTGGTGCCACCAACCCGACCCTGGCTGCCCCCGGCTCGATCCGGGGCGACTTTGGCCGCGACTGGGGTGGCGGCCCGATCCGCAACGTCGTGCACGCCTCCGATTCCTTTGAGTCCGCGCACCGCGAGATCGCGATCTGGTTCCCGGACTTCGAGCACTGATTCTTTCCCACTGGCTGCGGGGGCCGTTCGCGCTGAGCGCGGGCGGCCCCGCAGCTATCTGGGCCGGGGTGGCAAAATGGGGCCATGACCACCGAACAGACCATTGCGATAGTTCTCAGCCTTCTGCTGGTGACTGTCCTGATTGCCACCATCGTTGTGCGTGGCAAGAAGGCCAAGGAACACAAGCAGGGCCCGGCCCGCCCCGTCGCCCCCGCCGCGCCCGCCCAGGTTGAGGCCGGCGAGCAGGAGGTGGCCGACGTTCCCGCCGCTGCCTCGCAGGAGAGCGCGGAGAGTGTGACGGCCCCCGAATCGGTGGGCGGCCGCCTGCGTCGGCTGCGCGAGCGCCTGGCCGGCTCTGGCGCGCTGGGCCAGGCCCTGCTCTCCGTCTTCTCCCGGGGCCGCCTGGAGGCCTCCGACTGGGAGGCACTGGAAGAGGCGCTGCTGACCGCGGACGTGGGGGTGGAGGCCACGACGGAGCTGCTGGACAAGCTGCGCCGCCGCGTCCAGGTGGACAACCTGACCGGCAGCGAGGAGATCCGCGCCGCCATGCGCGCCGAGCTGCTGGAGCTGGTGGGGCCGGACATGGACCGGAGCCTGAACCTGGCGCCCCACGTGGAGGACGGCGTCACCCACCCGGCCAGCGTGCTGGTGGTGGGGGTGAACGGCACGGGCAAGACCACCACGATCGGCAAGCTGGCCCGCGTGCTGGTGGCCGATGGCAAGACCGTGCTGCTGGGCGCGGCCGACACCTTCCGTGCCGCCGCCTCCCAGCAGTTGGAGACCTGGGCCAGCCGCGCCGGCGTGGAGATCGTCATGGCCGAGCGCGACGGCGCCGACCCGGCCTCCGTCGCCTTCGAGGCGGTAAAGAAGGGCACCGAGGACGGCGTGGACGTGGTGATCGTGGACACCGCCGGCCGCCTGCAGAACAAGGCCGGCCTCATGGACGAGCTGGGCAAGGTCAAGCGCGTGATGTCCAAGCAGGCCCCGGTGCGCGAGGTCCTGCTGGTCCTGGATGCCACCACGGGCCAGAACGGCATGCGCCAGGCGCAGGTATTTGGCGAGGTGGCCGGCGTGACCGGCATTGTCCTGACCAAGCTGGACGGCTCCGCCAAGGGCGGCATCGTGGTCAGCGTGCAGCAAGAGCTGGGCGTGCCGGTGAAGTACGTGGGCCTGGGCGAGGGCCCCGACGACTTCGCCCCCTTTGACCCCGAGGGTTTCGTGGACGCCATCATCGGCGCCTAGGGAAGAGCTGAAGTGTGCCGCGCCCCCCGGGGGGGCGGGCGGCGCCCCCCCCTTAGCGGCCCCCCCCCCCCCCCGGGGG
>JAUMWR010000007.1:0-43508 GCA_030529545.1 Buchananella hordeovulneris | reverse complement strand
TGGGGCCCTTTGTGTCTGTGGTTCGGGGGCCGCCCCGCTGGGGGGGGGGGCGCGGCACACCCCTTTTCCGGGCCCCCAGCCCACCGGGGAGGGCCCGGCGCCGGGCGGGGCATGCGCCCGCGCCCCACGGCGGGCTAAAATTGCGCAGTTAGGCCAAGCCGGCCCCGCCAAACCGCAAGGGACAAGACGTGTTCGACAACTTCTCTGACCGCCTCTCAGCTACCTTCCGCAGCCTGCGTGGCAAGGGACGCCTCTCGGAGCGTGACATCGACGAGACCGTTGCCGATATTCGCCGCGCCCTGCTGGAGGCCGACGTCGCCCTGCCGGTGGTGCGGGACTTCACCAGCCGCGTGCGCGAGCGCGCGCTGGAGGCCACCGCCTCCAAGGCGCTCAAGCCCGGCCAGCAGGTGGTCAAGATCGTCCACGAGGAGCTGGTGGAGATCCTGGGCGGCGAGAGCCGCGACCTGAACCTGGACGGCCGCCCGGCCATCATCATGCTGGCCGGTCTGCAGGGTGCCGGTAAGACCACCCTGGCTGGAAAGCTGGGTAAGTGGCTGGTGGGCCAGGGGCGCAGCCCGCTGCTGATCGCAGCCGACCTGCAGCGCCCGAACGCGGTCAACCAGCTCCAGATAGTTGGTGAGCGCGCCGGCGTGAAGGTGTGGGCCCCGGAGCCCGGCAATGGCGTGGGGGACCCCGTCGCGGTGGCCAGGTCCGGCCTGAACCAGGCCTGGGTGGATGGCCACGACGTCGTGATCGTGGACACCGCCGGCCGCCTGGGCGTGGACGAGGAAATGATGGACCAGGCGCGCCGCATCCGCGACGCCGTCCAGCCCCAGGAAATCCTGTTCGTCCTGGACGCCATGATCGGTCAGGACGCCGTCAACACCGCCACCGCCTTCCGCGACGGCGTGGGCTTCACCGGCGTGGTGCTCTCCAAGCTGGACGGCGACGCCCGCGGTGGTGCCGCCTTGTCCGTGCGCGGCGTGACCGGCGCCCCGGTGCTCTTCGCCTCCACCGGTGAGGGCCTGGACGACTTCGAGCGTTTCCACGCCGACCGCATGGCCGGGCGCATCCTGGACATGGGTGACATCCTCACACTGATCGAGCAGGCCGAGTCCAAGCTGGACCAGGAGGCCGCTCAGGCCGACGCAGAGAAGCTGCTGAAGGGCCAGTTCACGCTGGATGACTTCCTGCGCCAGCTCCAGCAGATCCGCAAGCTCGGCTCCATGAAGAAGCTGCTGGGCATGCTGCCCGGCATGGGCCAGGTGCGCGACCAGCTCGCCAACTTCGACGACCGCGAGGTGGACCGGGTGGAGGCGATCGTGCGCTCCATGACCCCGGCCGAGCGCGCCGACCTCTCCCTGCTGAACGGCTCCCGCCGCGCCCGCATCGCGCGCGGTTCCGGCACCACCGTCAACGAGGTGCGCCAGCTCGTAGAGCGCTTTGAGCAGGCCAAGAAGATGATGCAGGCCATGGGCTCCGGGGCCATGAACCCCGACGCCATGGGCGGCATCCCCGGCATGGGCAAGCTGCCGGGCATGGGCAAGCGCGCCGGCGCCCGCCAGGCCCCGAAGAAGAAGCAGGGCAGCGGCGGCAAGAAGGGCCGCAGCGGCAACCCCGCCAAGCGTGCCGCCCAGGAGAAGGCCGCCCTGGAGGCCCAGCTGCGCGGAGCAGACCGCGCGCCGAGCGCACCCGCCGGCTCCTCCTTTGGCCTGGGCGCCCAGGCAGAGCCGAGCGCCCCGCAGGACTGGAACGAGCTGCCCGCCGACCTGCAGCGCTTCCTGGGACGCTGATCTAAAGCAAGTGCCTCGGCGCGTGAGCGCCGAGGCACTTGCTTTTCGCTGCCGGCTCCGCTTGGCCGACGCCCCGGGTGGAATGCGGGCTGCACTGGGCCGGTACTTCGCGCTGCCCGCGCGCGGAACCTCCGGGGAAGGCAGCAGGCCCCGGAGCAGGGGAGGCAGGCTAGCTACCCACGGGCACCTGGGCGCGGGCGAGCGGCTCGGCCCCGGACACCTGGGTCTCGCACATGCAGGCGCCACTCGCAGCGGCCGCAGAGGCAGAAGCAGCGGCGGGAACGTCGTCCACCATCTCCTGCTGCGCGGGGAAACAACCCCACCCCGCCAGGGCGGCGCGGGCCTGCTCCGCGAAGGCCGCCACGCAACCGGCCGAGTCGTTGCCCCACTGCACGTAGTGGAACTCCCCGCCACCGTGGTGGGCAAAGGCCTCGCGGTTCTGCTCGTCGATCTCCTCCAGGGTCTCCAGGCAGTCAGAGACGAAGCCCGGACAGATCACGTCAACGCGCGAGCATTGCTTGCTGCCCAGCTCCTCCACGGTGTCGATCGTGGCCGGGCCAATCCACTCGGCGGGGCCGAACACGCTCTGGTAGGTGGTGATGAGGCCCTCCGCAGGGATACCCAGGCGCTTGACCAGGCGGGCTGTGGTGGCCTCGCACTCGCTGCGGTAGGGGTCGCCCGCGTTGTGCATCGCCGCCGGGATGGAGTGGAAGGAGGCGATCACGCGCTCGCCGGCCGCAAAGTCGGGGCGGCCCACCCGCGCCCAGTGCTCCTCCAGCGCGGTGGCCAACGCCTCGATGTAGGCGGGGGAGGTGGGGAAGGAACGCACGGTGCGCAGCTCCATGTGGTCCCGGGTGGTCAGCAGCCAGCGAGCGGCCTCATCCACCACAGTCGCCCCGCAGGTGGCCGTGTACTGCGGGTAGGCCGGGATAACCAGCACGCGCCGGTGGCCGGCCTGGTAGAGCTCGTCCAGGACGGTCGGCAGGGAGGGGGCGCCGTAGCGCATGGCCACCCGGACCACCGCGCCCTCGCCCAGCGCCTCCTGCACGCCGCGCCCCTGCTCCAGGCTGTAGTGCATGAGGGGGGAGCCCTCCTCCAGCCAGATGGAGGCGTACTTCTTGGCCACCGTGTGCGGGCGCACGGCCAGGAGCATTGACAGGATGGGGCGCCAGAGGATCGGGTGCAGCTCGATCACTCGTCGGTCGGAGAGGAACTCCCGGAGGAAGGAGCGCACCGCGCGCGGCGTGGGGGCCTGCGGGGTGCCAAGGTTGACCAGAACCACGGCCGGGGGCACTGCGGGGATAGCCGAATTGTGCGGATGGACGCACCGCGATTCTGACGCCTGCAAGGAATCTGTCATAAATGGGGAGGGTACTAACAGGGCAGGGCAAATTTCCAAATGGCCGCGCCGCCCGCCCGCAAAACAGCCCGTGAAGAGCGGCGGCGGGCCAAGAATCGTTGCAAATAGGGCTCTTTGGTCGGGGCGCCTGCCGGGAAGCGACCTTACACCCCGTCAGTATGGCGCCAGGGCGCCCCGCGAATTGTGTAGCTGGCCGTGGCCTAAATCAGCGACGGCCCGGCTGGGGCGGTTCCGGGTCGGCCGCCAAGTGGAACTGGTGGGACCAGTGTGCTAATGCTTTGACATATCAGAACTTCGGGGGAGAGAACCAGTGGAAGCACACGAGAACAGGGAGCCCACTCTTGCCGACGTGGCAAGGGAATCCGGGGTCTCCGTCACCACCGTCTCCCGGGTGCTCAACAACCGGGGCTACCTGAGCCAACAGACCAAGGACAAGGTTGCCGCCGCCATGGCCAAGCTGGGCTACCAGCCCAACCAGATGGCGCGCGCCCTGCACGGACGCTCCTCCCAGACCATCGGGCTGATCGTGCCCTCCGTGGCCCTGCCCTTCTTCGGAGAGCTGGCCGTCCACGTGGAGAACGCGCTGGCCGAGCACGGCTACCGCATCCTGATCTGTAACTCGCTGGGGCAGGAAGAGCGCGAGCGCGAATACCTCAACCTTCTGGTGGGCAACCGGGTGGACGGCATCATCTCCGGCGCCCACAACGAGAACCTGGAGGAGTACTCCAGCGTGCGCATGCCCCTGGTGACGATCGACCGGGACCTGGCCCCCCACGTCCCCAACGTCTGCTGCGACAACCTGGCCGGCGGAAAATTGGCCACCGCCCACCTTTTGGAGCGCGGCGCCAAGCGCCCGGTGCTGCTGACCTCCCGCACCGGCAAGCACAACCTGCGCGAGCGCGGCTACCGCGAGGTCCTCGCCCAGGCCGGGATCGCCCCGCTGATCGCCACCGTGGACTTCCACACCCCGCCCGCCGAGCGCCAAGAGCGCATCAACGCCCAGCTCGACGGCATCGAGGAGGAGTTCGACGCGGTGTTCGCTACCGACGACCTGGCCGCGGCGGAGGTCCTGGAGTGGGCCCGCCTGCGCTGCAAGCAGGTGCCCGGCGACCTGCGGGTGGTTGGTTTTGACGGGACTACCGCGCTGCGCCGCGCCCTGCCCGGCCTGACCACCGTGGCCCAGCCGCTGGAGGCGATCGCGCAATCGGCCGTGGAGATCCTGCTGGAGCAGATCAGGCTGCATTCGCGCGACCGCGCCAGCTTCACCAAGCAGCCCCTGCCCTCCATCGCGCTGCCGGTGCAGCTAGTTAAGGGCTGGACCTCCTAGGGACACAAAGGCTTTGGGGCTGGTGTCCGCGCGGACACCAGCCCCCAAAGCGTGGGTGGCTCAGCGCGCCTCGACCTCGAAGAGTTCGCTAGCCACGCCGGCCTGGGCGCCTGCGGCAAGCACCGGGCGCAGGCCGCCAAAGCGCGCGGCGTTGGAGACGACCACCGGGGTGAGGGTCTGCAGACCCTCGGCCTCCAGCAGCGCCCAGTCCACCTCCGCCAGCACCTGCCCACGCTTGACGCGCTGTCCCTCCTGGACACGGGGAGTAAAGCCCCTGCCGCCCAGGTTGACCGTGTCCATGCCGATGTGGATCAGCACCTCCACGCCGGTGTCCGAGCGCAGCCCGTAGGCGTGGCCCGTGGGGAAGGCTACGATCACCTCGCCATCGAAGGGGGCCACCACCGGCCCGCCACTCGGGGCGATTGCCACGCCGGGGCCAAGCAGGCCGGAAGCGAAGGTCTTGTCGCTCAGCTCCTCCAGCGGCACCACCGCGCCGGCCACCGGGGCGCTCAGCAACACACCGCCCAACGCTGTGGCCTCCTGCGGGGCGGTCTGCGGAGTCGGGGCGGCGGCAACGTCGTCCCCGTTCTGGCTACGGCTGGTCATGTCCGCCTTCCCGCGCGTGGAGGCGTAGGCGAAGGTGGCGCCAAAGGCCAGGACGAACACCAGCAGCTCCAGCGCGATGTAGGCCGGAATGGAGCTGGGCACGATGGAGACGAAACCGACAAAGCCGGCGGCGCCTAGCGCCTGGCTGCGCACGTCGAACACGGCCACCAGCGCCGAGCCGATCGCGGCGGCGCCCATGGCAATGTAGAAGGGCCAGCGCAGGCGCAGGTTGACACCGAAGATGGCCGGCTCCGTAATGCCAAAGACCGCAGAGGTACCACCGGCGCCGGCGATGCCCTTGAGCTTGGCGTCGCGGGTGCGGAAGAAGACGGCCAGGGCAGCGGCGCCCTGCGCCACGTTCGCCATCGAGGCGATAGGGAAGATGAAGGAACCGCCGGTGTTGGCGATGTCAGCGATCAACGGGATCTCGATGGCCGGGAAGGACTGGTGCAGGCCGGTGACCACAATCGGGGAGTAGAGCAGACCGAACAGCAGGCCGCCCACCGCACCCAGGTGGTCGTAGCCCCACGCGATCGAGTTGGTCAGCAGTTGGGCCAGCTCGCGCGTGGCGGGGCCGATCAGGACGAAAGCCAAGAAACCGGTGACTAGCAGGGTGATGAGCGGGGTGAGCAGGAAGTCGGCGGTGCCGGAGAGCCACTTGTGCAGGCGCTTTTCAATCAGGCACATCACCCACGTCACCACCAGGGTGGGGATCACCTGCGCCTGGTAGCCGATCTGGGCCACGTCCATGCCAAAGAGGTGCCAGTAGTTGACCTCTGCGTCACCCGCGAGGGCCGCGCCCGTGGCCCAGGCGTTGAGCAACTGCGTGGAGATCATCGCCGCCCCGATGGCGGCGCCCAGGTAGACGTTGCCGCCAAAGCGCTTGGCGGCGGAGAAACCGACCAGGACGGGCAGGGCGGCAAAGGCGGCGGCACTGACCATGTTGATCAGGTCCGCGTAGTCGGCCAGCAGCGGCCAGCGCTCGATCAGGCTGGGCGAGCCCTCCCCGAACAGCCCCTGGGCGGTCAGGACGTTGTTGATCGCCATCATCAGACCGCCGGCCACCAGCGCGGGCAGGATCGGGACAAAGATGTCGGCAATCATCTTGATGAAGCGCGTGAAGAGGTTGCCGCCCTTGTCGGCCTCCTCCTTGGCCTCGTCCTTGGAGACTTCTCGGACGCCGTGGTCGGTGACCATGTGCCTAAAGACGATGTCTACGTCTCCGGGGCCCACAATCAGCTGCAGCATGCCGCCGGCCTCGAAGGTGCCCTTGATATCCGGGTGAGCGTCGAGGGCTGCCTGGTTGACCTGCTTGGGGTCCGCCATGACCAGGCGCAGGCGGGTGGCACAGTGAGCGGCGGCGGCGATGTTCTGGGCGCCGCCCAGCGCCTTGACCACATCGGATGCCACTTGGGCGTGATCCATTGCCATCAGGGTGTCCTTTCAGCGGGGCCCGGCCGGTGGGGATGAGTGCCGAACCGACTGTATAGCAATCGATTGACATGCTATGTGACAAGCGATTGACATACAAGGGGGTGAAGAGTGTTTATGCGGGGGAAATGTGCCGCCGGGGGTGGGCGGGAGCGGGGTTAGCGGGAAGAGCGCTGCGATTGGTGCGCCGCGCGAGCGGGCATCAGCCCGGGAAGTGGCCGAACTGCGCCCGCAGGGGCAGGGGGCGAGAGGCGGTGAGGGCGACGCCGGGAACGTCGTCCACAAAGGAGCGCATGGTGAAGGCGAGCTCGCCGTCGTTGAGGAAGACCTCCGTCACCGAGCGGTCGTGGAGGACCTCCAGCGAGCGGAGTGGGTCGGGCAGGCTCACGGTGCGCCGCTTGTCGAACGGGTAGCGGCTGGAACTGCGGTCCACCAGCAGCTGCCCTCGGGCGAGGGTGAAGCGCACCGCTTGTTGCCCGCCGATCTGCCACTCCAGCCCGGCCAGGTCCTCGCCCTCCAGGCGCAGGCGCCACGAGCGTCCCGCGTGGCCGCCCAGGCGCACCGGCTGGCCAACGGGAAGTGCTGAGGCGTGTTCGGTGGGGGCGGGAGGCTCGCCCTGGTCGCTCTTTTCGGCCGACGCTGCCGACTTACCCGGTTCGCCCAGTTCGCCTAGCTTGCCCAGCTCGACTGGTTCCACCGGCAGGCCGGGCAGGACCGGGCGCTGCAGGAGGCGGCCCGAGCGCAGTGCCAGCTCCCGGGCCACCGTCATGCAGTGCACCCAGTCTCCGGCCTCAAAGGAGGGTTGGGCGTCCTGGCCGGCGTTGCCTGCCCACCCCAGCAGCAGGGCCGGGCGGGGGGTGCTGCCGTCCGGCTGCTGGTCCGGCGTGCGGGCGAACACTTGCGGGGCGTAGAACTCAAAGCCGCGATCCAGCTCCCAGAAGTCCCCGGTGCAGCCGCGAAACTCGATGCCCACCAGGTGGCCCACCAGGTAGATGCAGGGAAAGACGTTCTCAAATCCCTCGCGCTCCGCCTCGATGCCCTGGGGGCAGAAGAGCAGGACGTCGAAGATCTCGCCGGTGGCCTCATCGCGCAGGCTGAAGAGGTTGGGGCACTCCCACATGTAGCCGAAGCTGGCAAATGCGCCCGCAGCGTCGGGGAAGGAGATCTCCCCCTCCAGCGTCCATTCGCGCCGGTCGGTGGAGCGGTAGAGGAGGGCGGTGCCGGTGCGGTTGGCGCGCTGGGTGCCCAGCAGCATGCGGTAGGAGCCATCGTCCTCCTGCCACACCTGGGGGTCGCGCCAGTGTGCGGTGTAGCCGGGTGGGGGAGCGGCGATCACCGGGTTGAGGGGGGACTTGTGGAAGTCGGCGAGGTTTGGCGAGGTGACCAGGCATTGCGTGGCTTGGCGGATCCCGGTCTTGGGGTCCTTGTAGTTGCCCGTGTACCAGAGCTCGTAGCCCTCGGGCGTGGCGATGGCGGTGCCGGAGTAGGCGCCGTTTTGATCGTAGGGGGAGTCGGGGGCGATGGCCGGGCGGTGGTGCTCCCAGGTGGTGAGGTCTGCGGAGGAGGCGTGCCCCCAAAAGACCTCCTTGTGCGGGTGGCGCGGGGTGTATTGGAAGAAGGCGTGGAACTTCCCGTTGGCTTCGATCAGCCCGTTCGGGTCGTTCAGGCGCCCCCTGGGTGGGGCCAGGTGGAAGCGGGGGTAGTCGGGGTCGCTCCAGGCGCGCGATTGCGCCGCGAACGCTACGGCGGTCTCAATCAAATCTTGCTGCACAGTTTGAGATTAGCATCACTGTTAAACGATTGGCACAGGAGTGTGAGGTGTGGTTCTGGGGCGGTAATGTCGCCTCCCTCCGTGGGTGTGTGATGGAGTTCGCCAATTGTCAATAGTGACCTGGCGGGGGGCGGCCTGTGCACTGGCCCTTTGGTACCTGGGCGCTGGTCATTAAACGTGAAAGTATGGGGCCATGACCTCCCCGTCCTACGCTCCCTCGTCCCAGGAGAAGTGGGCTCTCGCTGACTGGCAGCTAGGAGCCACCCTCACCCCAACGGGTGCTCAATTCGCCGTCTACGCGCCGTACGCGACGCGCCTGCAGCTCGAGATCTACCCGAGTGCAACCGGCCAACCGGCCAGCTTCACCTGCCTGCCGGCGCGCGGCGGCGACGGAGTGTGGCGCGCGGAGGTGAGCGGCGTACAGGCGGGCGCTCTCTACGGCTACCGCGCCTGGGGCGAGAACTGGCCCTACAGCGAGCAGTGGCGCCCGGGCACGGGGGAGGGATTCCTCAGCGATATCGACGGTTTTGGTAACCGCTTCAACCCCAACAAGGTGCTGTTTGACCCATACGCCCGCGAGGTCACGCACACCATGTACTCCGACTGCGTGGAGGCCCACGGACTGGACGGCGGGGCGTTTGGTACGGGGGACGACGTTTGCGCCGGCGCCCCCCGGCGCGAGGCCGACACCGCGCTGATTGCCCCCAAGGGAATCGTGCTCCCGCTGGCGGAGCGCAACTGGCGCAAGCCCCAGCTCCCGGCGGGCAAGGCGATCATCTACGAGACCTCCGTCTCCCAGCTGGTGGGCCACCCGTCCGTGGTGCGCCTGGGGGACCTGCTGGCGGACACGCCCGGCTTCGAGGGCGTGGAGAACGTGCCCGCGCAGTTCGTGGGCACCTACAAGGGCGCGGGCCTAATGGCCCCCTACCTGCGCGCCCTCGGCATCACGGCGGTGGAGTTCCTCCCGGTCCACGAGACCAACGTGTCCGAGTCCGGGCGCGCCGGGCACACCAACTCCTGGGGCTACATGACCCTGAACTTCTTTGCCCCCTCCCGCCGCTACTCGGCTGACAAGAGCGCGGGCGGGCCCACACGCGAATTTAGGGAGATGGTGGAGTCCTTCCACCGGGCCGGCATCGAGGTCTACCTGGACGTGGTCTACAACCACAGCGCCGAGGGCGGCAACTGGAACGGAGACCCCAACACCACCGGCTTCACCTCCCTGGGTGGATTCGCGGCGGGCGAGTACTACGTCCAGACCGCCTCCCACGCCATCGTCGACGGCGCCACCGGCACCTCCAACCAGTTGAACTACTCCAGCCCCGCAGCTCAGCAGCTGGTGCTGGACTCCCTGACCTACTGGACCAGGCACATGGGGGTGGATGGCTTCCGCTTTGACCTTTCTCCCGTGCTGGGCCGCAAGCCGGCAGAGGCCTGCCAGGAGGACTGGGGCAACCAGAAGCGCTTCTTCACTGACCACGAACTCCTCCTGGCCATCGCGGACTTCGCCCGCTCCGAGCACATCGAGGTGATCGCGGAGGCCTGGGACCTGTGGGGCTACGAGGTGGGCAACTTCCCCCGCGGCTGGGGAGAGTGGAACGGCCGCTACCGTGACACGGTGCGCGCATTCCTCAAGGGCGACGGCAACACCGGCGCCTTCCTGGAGATGGTCAACGGCGACTACCACCACTTCGCGGACAACGGCGGCCCGCAAAAGACAGTCAACTTCATCGTCGCCCACGACGGCTTCACGCTGGCGGACCTGGTGAGCTACCAGGAGAAGAACAACCACCAAGAGTGGCCCTTTGGCCCCTCCGACGGCGGCAGCGACAACAACCTGAGCTGGGACAGCGGGGGAGACCAGGGGCTGCGCCGCCAGCGCCTGCGCAACTTCCTCACCACCCTCTACTTCTCCCGCGGCGTGCCGATGATCGTGGCCGGGGACGAGTTCGGGCGCACCCAGAACGGCAACAACAACCCCTGGGCGCTGGACAGCGTGGCCATGTGGAACAACTACGAGGCCGCCGCGAGCTGCGCCCCCAACGAGGTCCCGGTGGGAGCGGTGGGCGCCGACGGCCAGCCCGTGGGCGCCTACCACAACAACCTCGGGATCTTTGGCGGCCCCGGCACCCACAACCCGCTGCTGGTCTTCACCGCCTTCCTGGGCGCCCTGCGCTCGCGGCATCGCAGCCTGATCGCCCAGCAGTACGGCAACGGCCTGGCGGACAGCGCCGACGTCTCCTACATCTTCCACTCGCCGGAAATGTTGGGCGGCGTACATGAGGGCGACCGCGCAGTGGCCGTCCACCTGAACAACCCCAAGTGCGACTTCTGGCTCATGATCAACATGGCCGACTTCCCCGTCTACTTCCGGGTCCCCAGCACCGCGCGCGGCAACACGTGGCGCAAGCTGGTGGACACCAGCGTGGCAGCGGAGGCGGACGGAAACTTCTGGCCGGAGGGCATGGGCCCGGAGGTGTCCCAGGAGTGCTTCGTGGAGCCGTGGTCGATCATGATCCTGCACCAACCCTGCCCCGCCGAGGAGCGGTAAGGGCACGTCCCCCGGCTGGCGCGGGCACCCAGACGTGGGACGTTCCACAGCAACTCGGCGCGGCACCGCTACTCTTTCTCGGCGTTCTCTGGCATGATTGACCGCTGAACCCGGCTGTCAGGGCCCCTCTCTCCCTGTCGAGTCGTGTCCAGGAAGCCCCCGACGCTTGTAACCCACCGAGCCGAGGCGTGCCTCCACCCCAATTGATTCAGGAGTTCCACCACTGTGGCAGTGAAGATTCGTCTCAAGCGAATGGGCAAGATCCGTTCCCCGTTCTACCGCGTTGTTGTCGTTGACGCCCGCAAGCGTCGTGACGGCCGCGTGATCGAGGAGATCGGCAAGTACAACCCGATGGAGGAGCCGTCCTTCATCGAGATCACCTCTGACCGTGCGCAGTACTGGCTCGGCGTGGGCGCTCAGCCCACCGACCAGGTTCGTAACCTGCTCCAGATCACCGGTGACTGGCAGAAGTTCAAGGGCCTGCCGGGCGCTGAGGGTCGTCTGAAGGTCAAGGCTGGCGCCGAGGCCCTGGCTGCTGCCAAGGCTGACGCCATCAAGTCCGCTGACGCCGCCGCCGAGAAGGCCAAGGCTGCTGCCTCCGCTGCTAAGGCTGAGGCCGAGGCCGCCGCCGCTGCCGAGGCTGCCGCCGAGGCAGCTGAGGCCGCCGCTGAGGAGGCCGCTGAGGCCCCCGAGAGCGCTGGCGAGGAAGCCTGACGTGCTAGCGGACGCCCTAGAGCACCTGGTGCGCGGAATCGTGGACAACCCGGACGATGTGCGGGTGACCTCCAAGAACCTGCGCCGCGGGGAGCTGCTAGAGGTGCGAGTGGCCCAGAGTGATCTTGGGCGCGTGATCGGTCGCTCCGGCCGCACCGCCCGCGCCCTGCGCACCGTCATTTCCGCCCTGGCTACCCAGGGCCCGGTGCGCGTGGACGTGATCGACACGGACCGCCGCTAAGACCGGCTGCTAATGGCCCGCTACCCTTGGGGAGCGGGCCATTAGCTTTGCCCCGCTGATGTTTGAAGTTTGAGGAGAGACATGCTGCTCACCGTTGCTGTGATTGGTTCCGCGCACGGCCTGCGCGGCGAGGTGCGCCTGGATGTGCGCACCGATAGCCCGGCGCAGCGCTTGGCCCCCGGCACGGTGCTGCCCACCGACTCCGAGGTGTTTGCGGAGCTGACGGTGGCGCGCGTGCGCCGCGACGGTGAGAAGGTCTTTGCGCGCTTCGAGGAGGTGGCCGACCGCACCGCCGCCGAGCAGCTGCGCGGCGTGAGCCTGCTCGTGGAGGCGCAGGACGAGGACGAAGACGACGCCTACTACCCCCACCAGCTGCGCGGCCTGCGCGTGGAGGACACCACCGGGCGCGAGCTGGGCACGGTCAAGGACCTGCTGCCGGGCGCCGCGCAGGACCTCCTGGTGGTCAAGGGCAGCGCGGGCGAGGTGCTGGTGCCCTTCGTCGCCGCCATCGTCCCCGAGGTGGACCTGGCCGGCGGGCGCGTCGTCATGGACCCGCCCGGTGGCCTGTTCCCCGGCCTAGGGGAGGCGCTCTGACGTGCGCATCGACGTAGTGACCATCTTCCCCGCCTACCTGGACGCCCTTAGCCTGTCCCTGGTGGGCAAGGCCGCCTCCTCCGGGCTGGTCACCCTGGCGGTCCACGACCTGCGAGAGGTCACCACCGACCGCCACCGCACCGTCGACGACACGCCCGCCGGCGGCGGCGCTGGCATGGTGATGCGCCCCGACGTATGGGGAAAGTGCCTGGACTCCGTCCTGTCCTTGCCAGTGGACGACGCTGCCGCCGGCGCCCCCTTGCTCCCGCCGACCAGCGACGAGGCCACGTTGCCCGACGCTGCGGCCGGAGCCACGCAGGAGGCGGCTGCCGCGAGTGGCGGCGCGGGTGCGGGCGGGGCGGCGGGAACGTCGGCCACCAAACGCCGCGTCCTGGCCGTGCCCACCCCGGCCGGGCGGCCGCTCACGCAGCAGATGGTCACCGACCTGGCCAGCTCCGACCAGCTGGTCATCGCCTGCGGGCGCTACGAGGGGATCGACTCGCGGGTGCCCGTGCACTACGCGCAGGACTACGAGGTGGTCGAGTACTCGATCGGCGACTACGTGCTCAACGGCGGCGAGGTGGCCGCCCTGGCCCTGATCGAAGCGGTGGTGCGGCTGCTGCCGGGCGTGGTGGGCAACCCCCACTCGCTCGTCGAGGAGTCGCACGGCGAGGCCGGCCTGCTCGAATACCCCGTCTACACCCGCCCCCTGGACTGGCGCGGCCTGGAGGTCCCGCCCGTGCTGCTGAGCGGCGACCACGGCAAGATCGAGCGCTGGCGCCGCAACCAGGCGCTCACGCGCACCGCCACGCGCCGCCCGGACATGCTGCACCGCCTGGCCCAGGAGAGCCTGGACGCCGCCGACCGCGCCGCCCTAGCCCAGGCCGGCTGGTGCTTGCCCCAGGCCGGGCCGGCGCTGCAGTTCGAGCTGCGCGACGCCACCGCAGCCGACGCCGAGGCCCTCAGCGAGCTGGCCACCCAGACCTTCCCGCTGGCCTGCCCGCCCTTCCTGGAGCCCGCCGACATCGCAAGGCACGCGGCCACCAAGCTCACCCCCCAGGCCTTCCTGGAGCTGCTGGCGGCCCCGGGCGCGCAGGTGCGAGTGGCCCACGCCCTGGGCGAGCCCGCGAAGCTGCTGGGCTACCAGGTCAGCCTGCTCAGCTCCGACGGGACGAGCCACCCGCTGGGGGAGAAGCAGCCCGGCGCCGTCAAGAAGGCCGGCTACCGCCCGGTGGTGGAGTTCTTCAAGTGCTACGTGCGCGCCGAGCTGATCGGCTCCGGCCTGGCCGCCGCGCTCATCGAGGACGCGGTCGCCTCCGCCCGCCGGGAGGGGGCCGCTGCCATCTGGCTTGGCACCCACGAGGGCAACAAGCGCGCCCAGCGCGCCTACAAGCGCCACGGCTTCAAGAAGATCGGCAAGCGCGAGTTCGTGGTGGGCACCCAGCCCTGCCGCGACGTCGTCATGGCCAAGACCCTGTCCTAGGGCCGTGGCGCGTGCCACGCCAGACGGTCTTAGCGGCCGGCAGCGCATGTGGCACAATATCTATTCGGTTTGCACGCGGCTGAGCTCTGCCCCTGGGGAGCTGGTCACGAAAGCGGAGCAACACCGTCCAGAAACTAGACAAGGCCGCACGGGACCAGAGGCGCGCGCGGAAGAGTGAACAATGAGCATTCTCAACGAGATCGGCGCTGCGCAGCTGCGCACCGACCTGCCTGCTTTCCGCCCCGGTGACACCCTGAAGGTGCACGTCAAGGTTGTGGAAGGTAACCGTTCCCGTATCCAGGTGTTCCAGGGTGTCGTGATCGCCCGCTCCGGCGCCGGCATCTCCGAGACCTTCACCATCCGCAAGGTCTCCTTCGGTTGTGGCGTGGAGCGTACCTTCCCGGTGCACGCCCCCACCATCGACCACATCGAGGTCGTCACCCGTGGTCTGGTGCGCCGCGCCAAGCTGTACTACCTGCGTGGTCTGCACGGCAAGGCCGCCAAGATCAAGGAGAAGCGCGACAACGCGTGATCCGTATAGCAGGGCGGGGGCGCGGCCAAACAGGCCGCGCCCCCGCTTTGCTTCTACACTGGTAAACGATGACTGAAACTCCCAAGCCCGCTCAGCGCGCCAAGCCGCGGCACGCAGCCAAGGGGAAGCGCCCCCTGCAGCTGGAAATCCCGCCGGCCAAGGCTGCGCACACGGTGTACACGCTCACCCGCGAGATCGTGTTCCTGGCCGTGGTCTCCCTTGTATTGGCGGTGAGCCTCAAGAGTTTCGTCACCCAGGCATTCGAGATCCCCACCGGCTCGATGATCTCCACCATCCAGCCCGGCGACCGCGTGATGGCCCGGCGCTTCAACATCGGCCCCGACGGGGTCAAGCGCGGCGATATCGTCGTGTTCAAGGACTCCCAGGGCTGGTTGGGGGACATCACCGCCCCGCGCAACTGGTTCACCCGCTTCATGGCCGGCGTGGGCCTGATCCCCGAGGTAGACGAACACCTGGCCAAGCGCATCATCGCCCTCAGCGGCGACCACGTCATGTGCTGCAGCCCCAACGGCAAGCTGATGGTCAACGGCGTGGAGATCGACGAGCCCTACCTGGACCCGGGCACCGCCCCGTCGCTGACCTATTTTGACCTGGTGGTCCCAGAGGGACACATGTGGGTCATGGGCGACAACCGCGCCCGCTCCGGCGACTCCCGCGCCCACATGGACAGCCCCACCAACGGGGCCGTGCCGCTCAGCGATGTCGAGGGCATCGTCTACGCCACCTTCTGGCCCCTCAACCGCTTCGCCTGGCACTCCAACCCCGGGAACTTCAACCACGTGCCCCCGGCTGACTCCCGCACCGGGCAGTGACCAAAGCAGCGGCCCAGCGGGCGGTGTGTAGCCGGGAAATCGAGCTTCCCCTCATCGAGCGCTACGGCCTGGTGGCCGGCATGGACGAGGTGGGCCGCGGCGCCATCGCCGGGCCCGTGTGCGTCGGCGTTAGCGTGGTTGGCCCCTTCACTTCCGACGCCCCAGCGGGCCTCACCGACTCCAAGCTGCTCAGCCCCAAGCGCCGGCTAGAGATGATCGCCCCTGTGCGCCAGTGGGTGGCCGCCAGCGCGGTGGCGGCCGCCAGCGCCGCAGAGATAGACGCCCTCGGCATCGTGGCCGCCCTGCGCCTGGCCGGGCTGCGGGCGCTGGCAATGGTGGCGGCGCAGGGATTCCCCCCGCGCCTGGTGCTGCTCGACGGCACCCACGACTGGCTCAGCGAGCCGGAGGCGGACCTCTTTGCCACCCTGGCCGCCCCCGCCCCGCTCCGCAGCGGGCCGCAGCCCGCGCCCTTCACCGGCGCGGTCCAAACGCTGGTCAAGGGAGACGCCCGCGCCAGCGTGATCGCGGCGGCCTCCGTGCTGGCCAAGGTGGAACGCGACCAGTTCATGGCCGGGCTCCCGGACCCCGGCTACGCCTGGGAAAGCAACAAGGGCTACGGCTCGAGCGCCCACTACGCGGGCATCGCTGCACACGGGCTTAGTGACCAGCATCGCCGGAGCTGGAACCTGCGCGGCAGCGATTAACCGGACTGGAAACGCACCCGGTAGGGCACAATTGCTTGGGTGAGCATGGAAGAACTCGAAGAGTACGAAGACCGCCTGGAGCTGGACCTCTACAAGGAGTATCGCGACGTACTGCCGATGTTCAACTACGTCGTGGAGACCGAGCGCCGCTTCTACCTGGCCAAGGACGTCGAGGTGAAGGCCCACAGCGCCGGGGGAGAGGTCTACTTCGAGCTCTCCCTGCGCGACGCCTGGGTGTGGGACACCTACCGCACCTCCCGGTTCGTCGACTCCGTGCAGGTGGTCACCTTCAAGGACGTCAACGTCGAGCGCCTGGCCCCCGCCGAGTTCGAGGTCCCGGACGTCACCCTGTAGCGCCCGCCTGCACCTTGTGGGTGCCCGCCAGGTGGGTGTCCACGATCCCGATCGCCTCCATCAGCGCAAAGCACATCACCGGACCCACCCGCTTGAAACCAGCGGACTTCAGGGCCCGGCTCAGCGCCACCGACGTCTCTGTCTGAGACGGGACCTCGCTGGCCCGCTCCGGCCGCGCCGGCAGCTGCTCGGCAAAACTCCACACCAGCTCCGCCAGGTCCTGCCCGGTCTCCCGCAACGCCACCGTGGCCCGGGCGTTGGCGATCACCGCCTCGATCTTGGCGCGGTTGCGCACGATCCCGGCATCCTGCAGCAAGGCGGCCACATCTGACTGCGACATTGCGGCAACGTCGTCCACCGCGAAACCGAGAAAAGCGGCCCGAAAAGCCTCTCGCTTGGCCAAAATCGTGCGCCAAGACAGTCCCGCCTGGAAAACCTCCAGGCTCAGGCGCTCAAACACGCCCTGCTCCGTGCGCACGGGATCGCCCCACTCCGAGTCGTAGTAGTCGCGCAGCAGCGGGTCGTGGGCCGCCCACGCCGGGCGGGGCAACCCATCCGGCCCGACCACGACGTCCGGGTTCTCAACTTCACTCATCGGTGCCTCCTAGCAATCTGCCAACTCGGCAAGCAAACCCCCTCAGGCAGGGACGGCAAAAGGGGATCTCCTCCCCACCCTAACCAGGCGGCGCCCGCCGGCACCTGGGGACAACGGCTGGGCGCTGTGGCTGTGGAAAAGCCGGCCCCGCCCGCGGGCGCCGCCCTGGCTGGAACGCGCCCCGGGGGAGCACGGAGCCTAAAGCGCATGGCAGAGAAAACCGACCCCGCCCACCGGCAGCGCCTGGGGCGCAGGGGAGAAGAAATCGCGTGCAGAGCGCTGCTCGGGCAGGGCATGCAACTCCTAGGCCGCAACTGGCGCGACGGCAAGCGCGGCGAGCTAGACGTCATCGCCTACGACCCCGCCCAGGACGCGGTGGTGTTCGTGGAGGTCAAGACCCGCGCAACCGGCGCGTGCGGACGGCCCGCCGGCGCCGTCACCAAAACCAAGTACCTGCGGCTGCGCTCCCTGGCCCGCTCCTGGCTAGCCCAACAGCAGCGCACGTTTGCCACCCTGCGCATAGACGTCATCGAGGTCGAGGTGATCCCCGGCGGGCCCGCGCTGGTCACGCACCTGGAGGGGGTGGGCTACTGATGGCCCTCGCATTCACCCGTTCCATCTGCCTGGTGGGACTCGACGGGCACGTGGTGGACGTAGAGGCGCAATCCACCTCCGGGCTGCCCGCCGTTACCCTAGTCGGGCTCCCCGACGCCGCCCTGCGGGAGGCCAAGGAGCGCGTGCGCGCCGCGATCGCCTCCATCCGAATCGGGTGGAAGGAAATGCGCACCACCGTCAACCTCTCCCCGGCCGGGCTACCCAAGGCCGGCACAGCTTTCGACCTGGCGCTCGCGGTGGCCATGCTGGGCTCCCAGGGGCTGGTGCGCCTGGACCGCGCCCGGGATGTGGTCCACCTGGGGGAGGTGGGGCTGGACGGGCGCCTGCTGCCGGTGCGCGGCGTGCTGCCCGCAGTGCGCGCCGCGCTCTCCCACGGCTTCCACAAGGTCATGGTCCCCGTCGGCAACGCCCAGGAGGCCGGGCTGCTGCCCGGCGTGGAGGTGATCGCCATGGAGCACCTGGCGGACGTGGCCACCCACTACGGCGGGCGCCCCAAGGGCCGGCCCCTGCGGGCAGAAACCCCGCAGGAGGGCAGCGGGCAGGTAGGTGCTGCGGCCGGGGCAGAGAAGACTGAGGAGGCCGGGGCGGCTGGTGCGGTTGACGTTGTGGGCGCGGGCGTCTCCGGCGCGTCGGGCGCGGGCGCCAGAGTAGCCAGCGTGCCGGGAGCACCGGATCTGGCGGAGGTGGTGGGGCAAAAGACGGCGCGGCTGGCGCTGGAGGTGGCCGCCGCCGGCGGGCATCACCTGCTGCTGGTGGGCAGTCCGGGCGCGGGCAAAACCATGCTGGCCGAGCGCCTGCCCGGCATCATGCCGCCCCTGACGGGGCAGGACGTCCTGGACGCCACCGCCCTGCACTCGCTTGCCGGGAGGCTCGGGGCGCCGCGGCTGCTGAGCACCCCACCCTTCCAGGCGCCCCACCACACCGCCACCCTGCCGGCGATCCTAGGCGGGGGCTCCGGCCTGCCCCGGCCCGGTGCGGTCTCCCTGGCCCACGCCGGCGTCCTCTTCCTGGACGAGGCCCCGGAGTTCGCCGCCCGGGTGCTGGACTGCCTGCGCCAGCCGATGGAATCCGGCAGCGTCACCCTGCACCGCTCGGCCGGCACAGCCACCTACCCGGCCCGCTTCCAACTGGTGTTGGCAGCCAACCCCTGCCCCTGCGGCAACGCATACTCCCGGCGCAAGCAGTGCACCTGCACCCCCATGGCCCGCCGGCGCTACATGGCCCGCCTCTCCGGGCCGCTCCTGGACCGGATCGACCTGAGCGTGAACGTGGAGCCGGTCACCGCCGTTGACCTGCGGGCCCGAGCGCCCGAGTCCAGCGCCGTGGTGGCCGCGCGAGTGCTCGCCGCCCGGGAACGGGCCCGGGCCAGGTGGCGGGACTACCCGTGGGAGCTGAACTCGCAGGTGCCGGGGGACGTCCTGCGCTCACCCGCCGGTGGCCTGTCCACCGCCACCACCCGCGCCATCACTAGCTGGCTGGAGCGGGGTGAGACGTCACTGCGCGCGGTGGATCGCATTCTGCGCGTGGCCTGGACCCTGGCGGACCTGGCCGGTAGCCCGCGCGTGGAGGGCGAGCACTTGGGCAAGGCCTACCTGCTGAAGATGGGAGTGAGCGATGCAATGGTTACCGCCTAGCGAGCGCGAAGCAGCCCTGGTGTGGGGCAGAGCGAGCGAGCCCGGGGATCAGGCGGCGGCCACGCTCGTAGCCGCTTGCGGCTTTCGGCGCGCGTTCGAGCTGGTGGCCGGCGGCGTGAGCGGCCAGGAGGCCGCCGCGCTCACGTCGGCCGCCACCCCGGTCCAGTGGGAGCGCGCCCTGACCCGCTGGCGCACGCGCCTGGCGGGGGAGGACCCGCAGCGGTGGGTGGAGCGTGACCTGCGCGCCCTGGAACTGCTCGGCGCCAGCTTCTTCTACCGTGGGCAGGAGGGGTATCCCAGCCAGTTCCTAGACCTGGGCAGCGCCGCGCCGCTGGGGCTGTGGGTGCGGGGAGAGGCCGGCCTGTTGCACTCCCAGCTTTCCGTGGCGCTAGTGGGCGCCCGGGCCGCCACCGGCTACGGAGAGCGGGTGGCCCGAGACCTGACCCTGGAGCTGTGCAGGCAGCAGCCCGGGCTCGTGGCCGTCTCCGGGGGCGCCTACGGCATCGACGCCTGCGTGCACCGGGCGGCCCTGGCCGCAGACGGCAACACGGTCGCCTTCCTGGCCGGCGGGGTGGACCGGCTTTACCCGGCCGGCAACGCCGACCTCCTGCAGGAGGTGGCCGAGCACGGGGCGGTGGTGAGCGAGATGCCGCCGGGCGCGGTGCCCTCCCGCGTGCGCTTCCTGCAACGAAACAGGCTGATCGCCTGCGCCGGGGCCACCGTGGTAGCGGAGGCCGCCGTGCGCTCCGGGGCGCTGAACACCGCCACCCACGCGGTGAACCTGGGCCGGAGCGTGGGCGCCGTGCCCGGCCCGGCCACCTCCCAGCAGTCGGCCGGCTGCCACCGCCTCATCCGCGACGGCGCCACCCTGGTCACCAGCGCCCCGGAGGTCCTGGAGCTCCTGCCCGCCCTGGCCTGGGAGCTGGGGGAGCAGGCCCCCTCCCCGGACGATCAGTTGCTCGACGGCCTGGACGCCACCGGGCGGATGGTGCTGGACGCGCTGCCGCTGCGCGCCAGCGCCCCGCTGGAACAGATAGCCAAACGCGCCGCGCTCGCCGCCGACGAAACCGAGACCGCCCTGGCGCTGCTGGAGATGGCGGGGCGGGTGCGGCGCGCCGCCACCCACCCGCCGCGCTGGACCCGGGCGAACTAAGGCGGCCAGTCCCCGGCCGCAAAATGCCCCAGCCGCCAGGGCCCCGGCCAGTCCTACCCAAGACCGCATACCGCGCCAAGAAGCACGCCCGTCTAAGCCGCGACCGGCCCCACTGGGCGCACTCGGTGCGCCCCGAGCCCCCATTCACCGGGACCGAGCCGGGAAAGACCGGGCGGGGCGGGCGGCCGGTCCCCTCAAGAGTGCATACGATTTGCCCGTGACCGGGCAGGCAAAGCGGGTAGGCAGTGGGCAGGAGCTCCAGGAGTTCCTCACCCACCTGTCCGCCAACCGATCGCTATCGGAGCACACCGTGCGCGCCTACGAGGCAGATGTCCGCACGCTGTTTGCCGCCCTCGACGTCCAACCGGGCCAGCCCCTGGAACTGGACCTGCCCTCCCTGCGCTACTGGCTGGCCGAGCAGGACGGGGCTGGGCTCTCGCGCGCCACGCTCGCCCGCCGCGTGGCGGCCGTGCGTACCTTCTGCGCCTGGCGGCTGCGGGAGGGATACGCGCAAGACGACCCCGCGTTGAAGCTAAAGAGCCGCAAGGCTGCCTCCGCTGTCCCCGCCGTCCTGAGCGCCGGCGCGGCCGGAGACCTGCTGGGCCGCGCCCAGGAGGAGGCGGCCGGCGGGGAGGCCCAGCGGGTGCGCGACTGGGCGGTCTGCGAGCTGCTCTACGGCGCGGGGCTGCGCGTCTCCGAGCTGTGCGGGCTCAACCGGGCAGACGTCTCCCTCTCCAACTTCACCGTGCGGGTACGCGGTAAGGGCAACAAGGAGCGCGTGGTTCCCTTCGGGCAACCGGCAGCCAGAGCGCTCGCGGTCTACGCGGAGCTGCGCGCCCACCTGCCCGTCGCACCCGGCAGTGAGGACGCCCTGTTCCTGGGCGCGCGCGGCGGGCGCCTGGACCCGCGCGCAGTGCGCAGAACCCTGGACGGCCTGACGGCCCGCGCCGGGGTGGCGGCGATCAGCCCCCACGGGCTGCGCCACTCCGCCGCCACAGGGCTGCTGGCCGGGGGAGCAGACCTGCGCAGCGTGCAGGAGATCCTGGGGCACGCCTCGCTGCAGACCACGCAGCGCTACACCCACGTCACCGCCGAGCGTCTGCGCGCCGCCTACAACCAGGCCCACCCCCGCGCCTAGCGCGTCCGCTACTGTGCCGGCTTGAGCACTATGGGCGGGAAGAGCAGCCGCAACGGATCGAGGTAGCGCCGCCCGATGCGCGCGCCCCAGTGCAGCCCATCCCCGCCGTCGATTGCCGCGCGGTGACCGGCGGCCAGGACGCCGATAACCTGCCCTCCGCCGACGTTCTGCCCCGCCTCAACGCTCGCCTCGACCGGTTCGTAGGTGGTGCGCACCCCGTCGGCGTGGTCGATGGAAACCACCGGCTTGCCACCCACCCACCCGGCGAAGGCGACCACCCCCGGACCGGCCGCCCGCACCTCCTGCCCGGCGCTGGCCTGCAGGTCCACCCCACGGTGACCCGGCGACCACGGGTGCGGGCCCGGCGCGAAGGCGCGCAGCAGCCGCCCGCGAACCGGCGGGCCGTAGCGCACTGGGGCGGTACGCGCCTCGCCGCCGGGTGACCGGCTAGAACCAACCGGGCTAACGCTCGTTGAACCGGCGCGAGCGGGGCCGCCCCCGACCCGGCCACCGCGCGTCGACCTGACCAACAGCGCGCCTAAGCGCACCGAATCAATGCCCGCGCTGCCGCGCGGGCCCGGCGCCGTAACGTGGCGGGCGGCGGGAACGTCGGCCCGCAAAAGCGCCGGCGGAAAACCGGCCTCCAGCGCAAGGAGCGGGGCGGGCGGAGCGCCGGGCGGGGCGTCGTTCAACGGCACCAACCCAAAAGCGCCACCCACCACCAGGGCGGCGCCTAGCAGCAACCAAACTTTTCTCATCCTCCGAGCGTGGTGGGCGTGGCCCGCGCGCGCCCACCACCGCCGCCCTCGGCGCGGGCGCAGGCTCAATCCACAGCACTCGCGCCGCGCAGCCGGGCGCCTGTGACTGATCTCGCAAGTCTGGTCGCAAAACCGCGTTTGAGTGCGGATAACGCGCGCCTGTAGACTCTGCCTGCACCCCAAAAGGGGTGACATCGCGTGCCCGCGCACCGGCCAAAGTCGGGAGCGGCGGCGTGGTCCCCTCGGGGTGGCCACCGCTCGCGGGCGCTAGGAAGGTGCAAACCGCACCGCTCAACCACTAACGGGCCGCCAGGCCCCCGAATGGCCACCTGCCTTAAGGTGGCCGCGAAAGGACGTGCAATGGCCGTCGTGACCATGCGTCAGCTCCTGGAGTCCGGTGTCCATTTTGGTCACCAGACCCGCCGTTGGAACCCGAAGATGAAGCGTTTCATCCTCACCGAGCGCAACGGCATCTACATCATCGACCTGCAGCAGACCATCGCTGACATCGACTCCGCATACGAGTTCGTCAAGCAGACTGTTGCCCACGGTGGCACCATCCTGTTCGTTGGTACCAAGAAGCAGGCCCAGGAGGCCGTCGCCGAGCAGGCTCAGCGCGTGGGTATGCCCTACGTCAACGAGCGTTGGCTGGGCGGTATGCTCACCAACTTCTCCACCGTTTCCAAGCGTCTGCAGCGCCTGAAGGAGCTCGAGCAGGTTGACTTCGAGGACGTGGCCGGCTCTGGCCGCACCAAGAAGGAGCTCCTGCTCATGCAGCGCGAGTTCGAGAAGCTGTCCCGCACCCTGGGCGGCATCCGCGACATGGCCAAGGTCCCCTCCGCTCTCTGGGTCGTCGACACCAAGAAGGAGCACCTGGCCATCGCCGAGGCTCGCAAGCTCAACATCCCCGTGGTGGCCATCCTGGACACCAACTGCGACCCGGACGAGGTCGACTACCGCATCCCGGGTAACGACGACGCTATCCGCGCCGTCGGCATCCTGACCCGCGTGATCGCCGACGCCGCCGCCGAGGGCCTCGTGGCCCGCTCCGGTGGCAAGGGCGGCGACGCTGCCGAGCCGCTGGCCGAGTGGGAGCGCGAGCTCCTGGGCGCCGACGAGGCTGCTGAGGCCCCGGCCGAAGCTCCCGCTGCCGAGGCCGTCGAGGCCGCTACCGAGGCCCCTGCCGCCGAGCAGGCCTGAGAAAGGACCCACAACAATGGCGAACTACACCGCTGCTGACATCAAGGCTCTGCGTGAGAAGACTGGCGCGGGCATGATGGACGTCAAGAAGGCCCTGGACGAGGCCAACGGCGACGCCGAGAAGGCCATCGAGATCATCCGCGTCAAGGGCCTGAAGGGCCTGACCAAGCGTGAGGACCGCGCTACCTCTGCCGGTCTGATCGTGGCCGACGTGGTTGAGGTCGAGGGTGGCAAGGTCGGTTACCTGGTGGAGATCAACTCCGAGACCGACTTCGTGGCCAAGAACGAGAAGTTCATTGCCTTCGCCGAGTCCGTGCTGGCCTCCGCCGTTGCCGCCGAGGCCGCTGACCTCGACGCGCTGCTGGCCGCCCCGCTGGGCGAGCGCACCGTGAAGGACGAGCTGGACGAGCTCGCCTCCGTCATCGGCGAGAAGATCCAGGTGCGCCGCGTTGCCCGCCTGGCCGGCGAGGACATCGCCCTCTACCTGCACAAGACCGCCAAGGACCTGCCCCCGCAGGTTGGCGTTCTGGTTGCTTCCACCGGCGCTGCCAACACCGTCGCCCGCGACGTTGCCATGCACATCGCCGCTTACACCCCGAAGTACCTGTCCCGCGACGAGGTGCCGGCTGCCGACATCGAGCACGAGCGTTCCGTGCTCGAGGAGGCCACCCGCGCCGAGGGCAAGCCGGAGGCGGCTCTGCCCAAGATCGTCGAGGGCAAGCTGAACGGCTTCTTCAAGGAGATCGTGCTGCTCGACCAGCCTTACGCCAAGGACCCGAAGGTGGCCGTGGGCAAGGTTGTCGAGGAGACCGGCGGCACCCTGACCGGTTTCGCCCGCTTCCGCGTGGGTGTCTGATTCACCGTTGGTGGCCCCGTCCAGTTTCTTGGGCGGGGCCACCGCCATGTTTAGCCCCTGGGCCTTAAAGTAGATGGGACGAAAGGACGGCCATGACCGAAGTTGCTGCGAATGATAAGAAACGACGCCGGGTGCTCCTGAAGCTCTCCGGAGAGATGTTTGGAGGCGGTCAGATCGGTCTGGATCCGGACGTGGTCTCCGACGTTGCCGGGCAGATCGCGGCAGCCGTGAAGCAGGGCGTTGAGGTTGCCATCGTCGTGGGCGGCGGTAACTTCTTCCGTGGCGCCCAGCTGGCCGAGCGGGGCCTGGAGCGCGCCCGCGCCGACTACATGGGCATGCTCGGCACCGTCATGAACGCGCTGGCCCTGCAGGACTTCCTGGAGAAGGCCGGGGTGACCACTCGCGTACAGACGGCCATCACGATGGGCCAGGTGGCAGAGGCCTACATTCCGCTGCGAGCCATCCGCCACATGGAGAAGGATCGCGTGGTGATCTTCGGCGCTGGTGCCGGCATGCCGTACTTCTCCACGGACACGGTGAGCGCGCAGCGCGCCCTGGAGACGGGCTGCACCGAGCTCCTGGTGGGCAAGAACGGCGTGGACGGCGTCTACACCGCAGACCCGCGTGTGGACTCCAGCGCGACGAAGCTGGACTACCTCAGCTACTCTGACGCACTGGCGCAGGGCTTGAAGGTGGTGGATGCCGCCGCGTTCTCTCTGTGCATGGAAAACGACCTGCCGATGCGCGTTTTCGGGATGAACGAGCCGGGCAATGTCACCCGTGCCCTTTTGGGTGAGACAATTGGAACTCTAGTGACCGCGAAGGGAGCAGCTCAGTGATAGAAGAAGCCATGCTTGAGGCCGAGGAGAAGATGGACAAGGCAGTGGGGGTGGCCCGCTCCGAGTTCGCGGCCATCCGCACTGGGCGCGCCAACGCCGCCATGTTCACCTCCATCGAGGTGGAGTACTACGGGGCGCCCACCCCGCTGCAGCAGTTGGCCACCATCAACATTCCCGAGGCCCGCACGGTCCTCATTTCCCCCTTTGACCGCTCCGCCACCAACGAGATCGTCAAGGCGATTCGCGAGTCGGACCTGGGTGTGAACCCCATCGACGACGGCCAGGTGATTCGCGTGGTTCTGCCCGCGCTCACCGAGGAGCGTCGCCGCGACTACGTCAAGCTCGCCAAGTCCAAGGCTGAGGACGCCCGCGTCTCCGTGCGCGGCATCCGCCGCAAGGCCAAGGAAGAGCTGGACCGCATCGCCAAGGACGGCGAGGCCGGCGAGGACGAGTGTGCGCGCGCAGAGAAGGAGCTGGAGGCCCTGACGAAGGCCCACATCGAGCAGATCGATGAGGCGCTGGCCGTCAAGGAGTCCGAGCTGCTGACGGTCTGAGCTGTTGAAGAAGCAAAACGCGGCCACCGGCCTGGCGACTGAGACGCCAGGCCGGTGGCGCGAGCGCTTCTACCAGCTCGTGGCTCCGCCGCCCACCCAGAACAAGGAGCCCCTGCCGGCTACGCGTAAGGCGGGCCGCAACCTGCCGGCGGCGATCGGTGTGGGCCTGGCCTTGGTGGGTCTGATCGCGCTGACCCTGTGGCTGCACAAGCTGGCCTTCCTGGGGTTGATGTCGCTGGCCATCTGCGTGGGCCTGTGGGAGCTGGCCGGCGGCGTGGCGCGCGTGGGCGTGCTGCTGCCCCTGCCTCCGCTGTGGCTGGGCACGTTCGGCACCGTGGCGAGCGCCTACTTCTACGGGCCAGAGGCGATGTTCTCCGCGTTCGTGGCCACGGTCGGGTTGAGCGTGGCCTGGCGTTTGATGAGCGGCGCCACCCCTAGTGCGATCCGCGACGCGACGGTGGCGGTGTTCGCTGCCGCCTACCTGCCCCTGATGGCGGGATTCGTGGCGCTGCTTATATCGCCGCCGCGTGGCATCTGGTACGTTCTCATCTTCGTTGCTATTCCGGTGGCCAATGATGTGGGCGGATACGCGGTGGGCGTCTTGTTTGGGCGCCGCCCGTTTGCCCCCTCCATTAGCCCGAAGAAATCCGTCGAGGGCCTGCTTGGCTCCCTGGCGTTCGCGATCGCGGTGGCGGTGCCTTCCGTCCTGGCGTTGGGCGGCGCGTGGTGGCTGGGCGTTCTGCTTGGTGTCCTGGGCGTCGTGGCCGCCACGACGGGGGACCTGGCCGAGTCGCTGATCAAGCGGGACATTGGTTTGAAGGACATGGCGGCGACGTTGCCCGGACACGGTGGAATCATGGATCGACTGGATTCCTTGCTGCTGACGGCTCCGGTTTGTTATTTGCTTCTACCTATGGCTTTGGGGGGTTGATGGCCGACGTTCCTGCGCGCGAGCGCTCCCGCGAGGCCGCCCGGCGTTGCGGCACTCAACGGCAGGTGCGTCCCACGGATCAGCCGCCGGAGGGGGCGGCGCATCCGGGTGCGCGCCCGCGGCTCAGCTTTGCCGTGCCCAAGCGGGGCAAGGCCCCCAGTCACTTGGCCGACCTGACGCTGGTCGAGCGCAAGCAGGCGTTGAAGGAGGCGGGTTTGCCCGCCTTCCGTGCCGACCAGCTCTCGCGGCACTACTTTGGGCACCTGACTGCTGCCGCCGATGACATGACTGACCTGCCGGCGGCCACGCGCGGCGAAATGGTGGAGCAGCTGCTGCCGCAGTTGGTGTCGCCGGTGCGCGTGCTGCAGGCGGACGGCGGGGCCACCTTGAAGCACCTGTGGTCTCTGCACGACGGGGTGCGCGTGGAGAGCGTGCTGATGGGCTACCGGGAGCGCACCACGTTGTGCGTGTCCTCCCAGGCGGGCTGCGGCATGGCCTGCCCGTTCTGCGCTACCGGCCAGATGGGGCTGACCCGGAACCTGTCCACGGCGGAGATTGTGGAGCAGGTGCGTTTGGCGGCGGCCGCCTCCCGGGACGGCGACCTGACCACGGGCCCGGCGCGCCTGTCCAACATCGTCTTCATGGGCATGGGGGAGCCACTGGCCAACTACAAGGCCGTGCTGGGGGCGGTGCGCCGCCTGGTGGCCCCCGTGCCCGAGGGCTTTGGCATGAGCGCGCGCAACATCACGGTCTCCACGGTGGGCCTGGTGCCGGCGATCCGCAAGCTGGCGGGCGAGGGCATCCCGGTGACGCTGGCGGTGTCTTTGCACGCCCCGGACGACGACCTGCGCGACGACCTGATTCCGATTAACTCCCGTTGGAAGGTGCCGGAGCTGCTGGACGCGGCTTACGAGTACTACGAGGCCACCGGGCGGCGCGTTTCCATTGAGTATGCGCTGATTAAGGACATGAACGACCACCAGTGGCGCGCCCAGCTTTTGGCCGACGAGCTGCTGGCGCGCGGCAGCGGGTGGGCGCATGTCAATCCGATTCCGCTCAACCCGACCCCGGGTTCCATCTGGACCTCTAGCGAGCCGGATGTGATGGAAACGTTTGTTGAGACGTTGCGCAGCGCCGGTATTGCGACCACGATTAGGGATACGCGTGGTAGTGATATTGACGGAGCGTGTGGTCAGTTGGCCACTGAGGTCCTTCAGCAAGAAAGGGAACGCTTGTGAGTGCTCTGTTTGGGACGGTAGGCAAACTGTCTAACGGTTACGGGCGCCTCCAGGTGGACGAGTTCTTTGCGCAGGCGCGCAAGGCCTACGAGGGTGGCGGTGTGGCCGGCGCTTTCAACGCCCGCAGCGTCCGCAATGCCACCTTCCCGATCACGCGCGGCGGCTACGTCACGAGCGAGGTTGACGAGGCCCTGGACCGCATCGAGAGCGCTTTTGTGCAGCGCGAGCGGGCGGAGTTCATTGCCGTGCACGGCCGCCAGGCCTGGCTGGACAGCGTCGCCGACCGCGCCAAGCGCCTCTACCCGCGCCTTCTGCGCCCAGCTGGTGAGCGCTTTGCCCACCCGGGTAAGGGCCGTGGCTACAAGGCCAGCGAGGTGGACGCCCTGTGCGACCGCCTGACCGCCTACTTCAACGAGGGCCGTTCCATCACTTCCGCCGAGCTGCGCTACGCCGTCTTTGGGGCGGCGCGCGGCGAGGCCGCCTACGCCGAGGGCCCGGTGGACGCGTTCCTGGCTGCGGCCGTGGAAGTGCTGCTCTGCGTTGAATGAGGTAGCGCGCCCGGTTGTCATCCTGGGCTCCACGGGCTCCATCGGTACGCAGGTACTGGACGTCATCTCCCGGTGCGCCCCGGCCACCGAGGTCGTGGCGCTGGCTGCGGGCGGTGGCAACTTGGAGCTGCTGGCCGCGCAGGCGGTGGAGACCGGCGCCCGGTTGCTGGGCATCGCGCGCGGTGAGGCCGAGGAGCTGCGCGGCGCGATTGAGGCCGCCGAGGACGCCGCCGGCGCCCCGCGCATGGCGCGCGAGATCCTGGTTGGCCCCGCTGCGGCTGCCGACGTTGCCGCCAGCCGCCCGGACGCCGTGGTGGTCAATGGCATGTCCGGTTCGATTGGCCTGGGCCCCACCCTGGCAGCCTTGCGGGCCGGTGCGGACCTGGCCCTGGCGAACAAGGAGTCCCTGGTGGCGGGCGCGGCGCTGGTGCGCCGCGCGGTGGTGTGCTCTGGGCAGATCCGCCCCGTGGACTCCGAGCACTCCGCCATGTGGCAGGCGCTGAGCTCCGGCAAGCACAGGCGCGGCCTGGTGGCCAAGGAGGTGGATGGCACCAGTGAGGTGGCGCGCCTGATCCTGACGGCCAGCGGCGGTCCCTTCCGGGGGCGCAAGCGCCACGAGCTAGCGCAGGTCAGCGCCCAGGAGGCCCTGCACCACCCCACGTGGTCCATGGGGCCGGTGGTCACCGTCAACTCCTCCACGTTGATGAACAAGGCGCTGGAGCTGATCGAGGCCCACGTCCTTTTTGACGTGGCCCCGGAGCAGATCACCGCTGTGGTCCACCCGCAGAGCGTCATCCACTCCGCCGTGGAGTTCGTGGACGGCTCGACGCTGGCCCAGGCCTCCCCGCCGGACATGTGCCTGCCGATCGCCCTGGGCATCTCCGCCCCGGACCGCTGGCGCGGTGCGGCGCTGCCGTGCGCGTGGGACGCGCCGGTGAGCTGGACCTTTGAACCGCTGGATGAGGACACGTTCCCGGCCGTGGGCTTAGCACGTCACGCCGTGGCGGCCTCCTCCACCCACCCGGCCGTGTTCAACGCGGCCAATGAGGAGGCGGTGGACGCCTTCCTGGCTGGCAAGTGCGCCTACCTGGACATCGTGGACACCGTGGCGGCGGTCCTGGAGAACTGGGATCACCCGGGCGATCCGCGCGACCTGGCGGACGTCACCGCCGCAGAGGAGTGGGCTCGCCGGGCGGCCCGCGCGCGCCTGGCAGGAAAGTCCACTAGCCTCGCATAGGTGCGCGCCCGCGCGCAGGGAAGGGAAATGACTTGTACCTGCTGGGAATCCTGCTGCTGATCCTGGGACTGCTGTTCTCCGTGGCCCTCCACGAGATCGGCCACCTGCTGCCCGCCAAGCTCTTTGGAGTCAAGGTGCCGCAGTACTTCGTGGGCTTTGGCAAGACCCTGTTCTCCAAGCGAATAGGGGAGACCGAGTACGGCGTGAAGGCGATCCCGCTGGGCGGCTTTGTGCGCCTGGTGGGCATGTACCCGCCGGAGCGCACCCCGGACAAGCCGGCGCGCGACGGCAGCGAGTCCATGGTGGCTGCGGCGCGCCGCGAGGCGCTAGAGGAGATCGCGCCGGGGGAGGAGAACCGGGCGTTCTACAACCTGAGCGTGCCCAAGAAGATCGTGGTGATGTTCGGCGGCCCGTTCATGAACCTGCTGCTGGCCACGGTCCTCATCATCATCGTGTTCGTGGGCATCGGCATGCCCACCCTGGACACCGGGCGGATCTCCCAGGTGATGCCCTGCGTGCCCGCCAGCTACCTCTCCGCCGCCAGCCCCGCCCCCGGCGCCGCCGCGCCGGGCTGCGACGGGGGAGTGGCCGGCCCGGCCGCCGTGGCGGGAATGCAGGTGGGGGACACCATCCAGGAGTGGAACGGGCAGGCCGTCACCGACTGGGCCTCCGTCCAGGCCGCTATCGCCGCCAGTCCGGCCGGGCAGGAGTTGCCGGTGGTGGTGCGGCGCGGCGAGAGCGAGGTGACGCTCCACATCGCCCCGGTATGGGTCTCCATCGAGGGCACCGAGCGCGCGTTCGTGGGCATCTCCCCGTCCCCCTCCTACGTCCCGCAGTCCCTGGGCAGCGCCCTGCGCGCCACCGGGGAGGCCACCGTGGCCACCGGGAAGATGATCGTGCGGCTGCCCGCCATGCTCGCCAACGCGGCGGGAGCCACCCTGGGGCTGACCGAGCGCGAGCCCGGCGGGCTCATGGGCCTGGTGGGGATCGGCCGTATGGCCGGAGAGGTCACCAGCGCCGAGGGCGTCGCCGCAACTCCTGCGGTCCGCGCCGCCGGCTTCCTCTCCCTCCTGGCCTCCCTGAACTTGTCGCTCTTCATCTTCAACCTGCTGCCGATCTTGCCCCTGGACGGTGGGCACATCACCGGCGCCCTGTGGGAGGGCTTGCGCAAGGGATTCAGGCGCCTGACTGGGCGCGGCTACGCCGGCCCCACCGACACCGCCAAGATGCTCCCGTTCACTTACGCAACGATCTACTTCCTGATCGGCCTGACCCTCCTGCTGGTAGTGGCCGACGTCGTCGCGCCCGCAGTCTGACCACGTCTCGCCCCCTGTCACGCCCTCCGCCGCCCACCCCCCGGCCCCGAATCTTGGGCAAATGAGGGTGGCCCGGTCGTGGGAGCGGCGCCCCGTGAGGGCGGGCGGTAGAGGCGTCGTCCACCCGTGGTAAGCGGCATGGGCGCCGGCGGGGGATAATGAGGGGCGTGAGTGCAATCAGTCTTGGTATTCCCTCCGTCAAGGAAGCCCCGCCGGTCCTCAGCCCGCGCAAGCCCACCCGTCAGCTCATGGTGGGCAAGGTGGCCGTTGGGGGCGGCGCCCCCATCTCGGTCCAGTCGATGACCACCACCAAGACCCACGACATCGGCGCCACCCTGCAGCAGATCGCCGAGCTCACGGCCGCCGGCTGCGACATCGTGCGCGTGGCCTGCCCCACCGACAAGGACGCCGACGCCCTGAAGGTGATCGCCGCCAAGTCCAACATCCCAGTGATTGCGGACATCCACTTCCAGCCCAAATACGTTTTCCAGGCCATCGAGGCCGGCTGCGGCGCCGTGCGCGTTAACCCCGGCAACATCCGCAAGTTCGACGACCAGGTTAAGGAGATCGCCAAGGCCGCCAGCGACCACGGCGTGTCCATTCGCATCGGCGTCAACGCCGGTTCCTTGGACAAGCGCCTGCTGGCCAAGTACGGCAAGGCCACCCCGGAGGCCCTGGTGGAGTCCGCCGTCTGGGAGGCCTCCCTATTCGAGGAGCACGGCTTCCACGACTTCAAGATCTCCGTCAAGCACAACGACCCCGTGGTCATGGTGCGCGCCTACCAGCTCCTCTCCGAGGCCGGTAACTGGCCGCTGCACCTGGGCGTGACCGAGGCCGGCCCCGCCTTCCAGGGCACCATCAAGTCCTCCGTTGCTTTCGGTGCGCTGCTCAGCCAGGGCATCGGCGACACCATCCGCGTCTCCCTCTCCGCCCCGCCGGTGGAGGAAGTCAAGGTGGGCGCCCAGATCCTGGAGTCCCTGAACCTGCGCCCGCGCACCCTCGAGATCGTCTCCTGCCCCTCCTGCGGCCGCGCCCAGGTGGATGTCTACACGCTTGCCGAGGAGGTCACCGAGGGGCTGAAGGGCATGAGCGTGCCGCTGCGAGTAGCCGTCATGGGCTGCGTCGTCAACGGCCCCGGCGAGGCCCGCGAGGCCGACCTGGGGGTGGCCAGCGGCAACGGCAAGGGCCAGATCTTCGTGCGCGGTGAGGTCATCGAGACCGTGCCCGAGGACCAGATCGTGGAGACCCTAATCCGCCACGCCAACCGCATCGCCGAGGAGATGGGCCTGGAGGCCGGCGAGGGCGAAGTCCAGGTCACCCCCTTCGCCAAGTAGTCTGGCCGACGTTGCCGCGCGCCGCCCTCAAACGGTGGGGCGGTGTGCGGCTAGGTCCAGGTCCGTCGCCGTGTGCGGCAGCGGTGGGGAGGGAACAACTCGCCCAATGACCCCCACCTCGGTCCGCCCCGAGCGCAGCAGAGGCTCACCCGAAACCCCGCCAGCGCGTCGCCCAACACGGTCCGCCCCGCGCGCGGTAGAGGTGGATTGCTGAGCCGGTCGGTGGCCACCGCTGGGGCAGTCCGCCCCGCGCGCGGTAGAGGTGGATCGGCAGGCGGGCCGCCACTGGGAGCAGGCGAGCGCGCGGCACGGCGGCGGGAGCGTCGTCCAATGCGATGGGCCGCACAAAGGCGCGCGCCGTCAACCCCGGCGCGGCGAGTAAAATGGGCAAATCGTCTACGTAAGAGGGTTTGCCGTGCTTGACCTGATGAGCTCCCTATTCCTGCGCACCCTGCGCGAGGACCCCGCACACGCCGAAGTGGCCAGCCACAAGCTGCTGGTACGCGCCGGCTACATCCGCCGCTCCGCCCCCGGCATCTACACCTGGCTGCCGCTGGGCCTGCGCGTGCTGGGCAAGATCGAGGAGATCGTGCGCCAGGAAATGCGCCGCGCCGGTGCGCAGGAAGTACACTTCCCGGCCCTGCTGCCGCGCGAACCCTACGAGGCCACCGGCCGCTGGAGCGAGTACGGCCCCAACCTTTTCCGCCTAAAGGACCGCCGCGAGAACGACTACCTGCTGGCCCCCACCCACGAGGAAATGTTCACCCTCCTGGTCAAGGACCTCTACTCCTCCTACAAGGACCTGCCGGTCACCCTGTACCAGATCCAGACCAAGTACCGTGACGAGGCCCGCCCGCGCGCCGGTCTGCTGCGCGGCCGCGAGTTCGTCATGAAGGACGCCTACTCCTTCGACATCGACGACGCCGGCCTGGACGCCTCCTACGACGCCCAACGCGAGGCCTACAAGGCCATCTTCACCCGCCTGGGTTTGGAGTACGTGATCGTCTCCGCCATGAGCGGCGCCATGGGCGGCTCTCGCTCCGAGGAGTTCCTGCACCCGTGCGAGATCGGTGAGGACACCTACGTGCGCTCTCCCGGCGGGTACGCCGCCAACGTCGAGGCCGTCACCACCGTCGTACCCGAGGCCCTGGACTATAGCGACGCCCCGGCCCCCCGCGCGGTCCCCACCCCGGGCGCCGCCTCCATCGAGGACCTGGTTGCCTACCTGGACGAGCACGAGCCAGTAGAGGGCGGTTGGACCGCCGGCGCGACCCTGAAGAACATTGCCCTGACCGTGATCTCGCCCGCCGGCGAGCGCGAGGTGATCGTGGTTGGCCTGCCCGGCGACCGGGGTATCGACCTGGCGCGCATCGAGGCGGCCCTGAGCCCCAACAGCGTGGAGCAGGCCAGCGAGTCCGACCTGGCCAAGCACCCCGAGCTGGTGGTTGGCTACATTGGCCCGCAGGTGCTCGGCCCCAACTCCCCGCACCGCGTAGTGGATGAGGCCGGCAACGCCTCCGGCTCTGTGCGCTACCTGCTCGACCCGCGCGTGGTGGAGGGAACCGTCTGGGTCAGCGGCGCCAACCAGCAGGACACCCACGTGGTGGGCCTGGTGGCGGGCCGCGACTTCACCGCCGACGGCTTCATCGAGGCCGCAGAGGTGCTCGAGGGCGACCCGGCCCCGGACGGCTCCGGCCCCCTGGAGCTGGCCCGCGGCATCGAGATCGGCCACATCTTCCAGCTGGGCCGCAAGTACGCCAAGGCCCTGGACTTGACCGTGCTAGACCAGAACGGCAAGGCCACCGTGGTGACCATGGGCTCCTACGGCATTGGCGTCACCCGCGCCCTGGCCGCTTTGGCGGAGAACTACCACGACGAGGCTGGCCTGGCCTGGCCCATCCACGTGGCCCCCTACGAGGCCCTGGTGCTGGCCACCGGCAAGGGCGAGGAGATCTTCTCCACCGCCGCGCAGATCGCGGGCGAGGCCAGCGAGGCCGGCGTCGAGGTCCTCTACGACGACCGCGTGAAGGTCAGCGCCGGGGTGAAGTTCGCCGACTCCGAGCTGATCGGGGTGCCCTTCGTGTTGGTGGTGGGCCGCGGTCTTGCCGAGGGCCAGGTGGAACTGCGCAACCGCCGCACCGGTGAGGCCCGCGCCGTGCCGGTGGCAGACGCCGTCGCCGAGTTGAAGGCAGCCGTGGAGGCCGCCCGCGCCGAGGCCGGTCACGCGGGGGCGCAGGGCTGATGGCTATCCGTGACATCCGCATCATTGGCGACCCGATCCTGCGTACCGAATGCGAGGTGATCAAGGACGTCAAGGACGTGCGCGTGCGCGGCCTGGTGGAGGACCTGCTCGAGACCGTTGACATGGACGGGCGCGCCGGCCTGGCCGCCAACCAGATCGGCGTGGGTCTGCGCGCGTTCTCCTGGAACATCAACGGCGAGATCGGCTACGTGCTCAACCCCGTCCTGGAGGAGGCCTCCATGGAGGAGTACATCCAGGACGGCGACGAGGGCTGCCTGTCCGTGCCGGGGCTCTACTATCCCACCGAGCGCGCCTGGTACGCGCGGGTACGCGGGGTGAACCTGGACGGCAAGGAGATCGTCGTGGAGGGCGAGGAGCTCATGGCCCGCTGCCTGCAGCACGAATGCGATCACCTGATCGGCAAGCTTTACATCGACCTCCTCAAGGGCAACGAGCGCCGCAAGGCCATGAAGGCAATCCGCTCGATGGGCTGGTAGCAGCCAGTCTCAAGACGGGGCGCAGGGGTAGACAACCCCTGCGCCCCGTGTTTGTATGGGCGAACACCGACGTGGCTTTTTTGGGTGCGGCTTGGGGAAGACGAACCCAAAAAAGGAAGGCGCTCATCGTGACTGAGCAAGGCACCTGCGGTGTGTTTTACGTGCACTCCATCCCGCGCGCCCTCTGCACCCACGCGCAGTGGGCAATCGAGGCGGTCCTGGGCAGCCCGGTGCGTATCCCTTGGGAGGACCAGCCCGTGGGTAGCGAGCCGCTGGTGCGCGGGGAATTCGCCTGGTCCGGCCCCGTTGGGATGGGCACCAAGCTCGCCATCGCGCTGCGCGGCTGGGCAGAGACCCGCTACGAGGTCACCGAGCACGGCACCACCACCTCGGTGGGCGGGCGCTGGTCCCACACTCCCGAGCTGGGCATCTTCCATGCGCAAACTGACCTGTACGGCAACACCGTCGTCCCCGAGAACCGGCTGCGGGTAGCACTGGCGGGCACCAGCGTGGCCGAGGTGCAGCGCGCCCTCGACTTGGCTCTAGGAACGGCCTGGGACGACGATCTGGAGCCCTACCGGTATGCGGGGGAGAACGCGCCCATCAAATGGGCGCACAGGGCCATCTAGGGGGCAACTGTGGTCCCGACGCAGGCGCGGTAGCCGGCCTAGCGGGCATACAGCGTGGCCAGCGCCCGGCGGGAAGGCCAGCGCCCGGCAAAACAAGAAAGCCGCCGCTCTTTTGAGAGCGGCGGCTTTCTTGCCGCAGGGGGTAGGGCACCTCACCCGGCTAGGCAAGTGCCTGGGCCTGGTGGCCTTTGAGGGGGCACCGTGAGCGCCCTACCCCCAGGCTAGGGCAGTGCCTAGGAGTTGCGGCGGCGGCGCAGCAGCACGAACGCTCCACCCAGGGCCATCAGGGTGAGGGCGCTGGCGCTGGTAGCGAATACTGCAGCACCGGTCTTGGGCAGCTTGCCCACCTTGCCAGGCTTATCCGGCTTGCCGGGCACCGGGGGCTGGCCCGGTACCGGCGGCTTCTTGGGGTGCTCCACCTGGCAGCCGACGGCGTCGTCACAAGCGCCCTGCGGGTGGTCGGAAACCACCACGTTGAGCAGCTTGTTGTCGCCGCCGTCCTTGACGGTCACGCTGAAGGTGATGGTGACCTTGCCACCAACTGCGAGCTTGCCCTCCCAGGTCAGCTTGCCGTCCTTCACCTCTGCCTTACCGTCGCTGGCCTCGACGTCCTCGTTGTAGGTGGCGTCGTCCAGCACCTTGGCCAGGTCGTCGACGATGCGGGCATCGTCGATGCGGGTTCCGGAGGTGTGGCGGACAGTCAGGGTGTAGACCACCTTGTCCCCGGCCCTCACCTCCGCACCGTTGGCAGGGTTAGCGACCTTGGAGAACACGAACTTGCCGGGCTCTACCTGGTGGTTGGTCTCGCAACCCACGGTGGCGTCGCAGGAGCCGCCGGGGGTGTTGGAGGTGACCACGTTACGCAGGGTGCCATCGCCCGCAGAGCCCACGGTGACCTTGTACTTGACGGTGATCGTGGCACCGACGGGGATGTCGCCGGTCCAGGTGAGGGTGTTACCGGCTACGTGGGCGTTGCCTGCGGAGGCGGTAACGGAGCCCTCAACCAGGGTGGCGTCGTCCAGGACCGCAGACAGATCGTCGGTGACGACCGCGCCCTTGATCTTGGTGCCGTCAGCGTGCTTGATCGTGACGGTGTACTCGATCTGAGAGCCAACTGCTACCGGCGGGGTGTCCCCCTTCACCGGGTCGCTGGTCTTGGAGAAGGTGAAGGTACCGTCCTTGACCTGGTGGTTGGTCTCGCACACCTGCGCCGGCTTGCAGCTACCGCTGTCATTCGGAGAGGTGACCACGTTGCGCAGGGTGCCATCGCCCGCAGAGCCCACCCGCACGGAGTAGGTGACGATGATGGTCTCTCCCACGGGGATGTCGCCCGTCCAGGTCAGGCGGCCGTTAGCCACAGTGGCCTGACCAGCGCTGGCCTGCACGTCGTTGAGGTACTCGGCGTCGTCCAGGACGGCGGCCATGTTGTCAACCACCGTGGCGTTCTTGACCTTGGTACCGGAGGCGTGGGCGATTGTCACCGTGTAGCGAACCGTGTCTCCCACGTTGACGGTCGCGCCAACAGCCGGGGCGGAGGTCTTGTAGTAGACGAACTTGCCCGGCTCGACCTGGTGGTTGGTCTCGCACACCTGCGCCGGCTTGCAGCTACCGCTGTCGCCGGTGGTGGTGACGACGTTGCGCAGGGTGCCATCGCCCTCGGAGCCCACTCGCACGGAGTAGGTGACGGTGATCTTGGCACCGACCGGAATGTCGCCGGTCCAGGTCAGCTGGCCGTTGGCCACAGTGGCCTGACCAGCGCTGGCCTCCACGTCGTTCAGGTAGGTGGCGTCGTCCAAGACGGCACTGAGGTCGTCGGTGACAACCGCGTTCTTCACCTTGGTACCGGAGGCGTGCTCAATGGCGACGGTGTACTTCACCGTCTGGCCCACCTTGACCACAGAGCCGGTGGCGGCGTCAGCGGTCTTGGAGAAGACGAACTTGCCAGGCTGAACCTGGTGGCTGGTCTCACACACCTGCTGCGGCTTGCACCTGCCCTTGTCGTGGGTGGTGGTCACGGTGTTACGCAGCTGGCCATCGCCCTCGGAGCCCACTCGCACGGAGTAGGTGATGGTGGCGGTGGCACCGACGGCCAGATCACCGGTCCAGGTGAGCTTGCCAGCGTTCACCTGGGCGTCACCGATGGTGGCTCTGACGCTGTTGTCCACCAGGGTGGCGTCATCCAGCACGGCAGCCAGGTCGTCGGTCAGGGTCGCGTTGTCGATGGCGGAGCCCTTTTCGTGCTCGACCGTCACCGTGTACTGGACCGTGTCGCCCACGTTGACGGTCTCGCCGGCGGCGGGAGCAGCCGTCTTGTGGAAGACGAACGTGCCAGGCTCAATGTTGTGGTTGGTCTCGCAACCAACGGTGTCATCACAGCTGCCCTTGGCGTTGGTGGTGGTGACGACGTTGCGCAACGCCATGTCCCCACCCTTCTTGGCCTTGACGGAGTAGGTGATGGTGGCGGTGGCGCCCACTGCCAGGTTGCCGTTCCAGTTCAGGGTGTTGCCCGTGATCGTGGCCGTACCGGAGGTGGCGGAGACGTCGTTTAGGTAGTCGGCGTCGTCCAGGACGGCGGAGAGGTCGTCGGTGAGGGTGGCACCCTTGACTGCCAGCTCGCCGCGGTGCTTGACGGTGATGGTGTAGACGATCGTGTCGCCGACCAGCACCTTGGCTCCCTTGGCGGGGTTAGCGGTCTTGGAGAACACGTAGGACCCTGAGCCGAAAGGCGTGAGCTTCTCGTTGTCCTCGTCGCGCACCGGGGTCTCGCGGGGAGACTTGGCGGTGACGTTAGCCGTGTTGTCGATGGAGGTGTTCTCCTCGAGGTCTTCGGCCTTGACCGTGTAGGTGGCGGTCCACACGATGGTGGAGCCAACGGGCATGTTGTCGATGGCACCCGTGGATTGGGCCGCGTCGACGGCCGGAGCGGCATCGAACTCAATGGTCTGGCCCTTACCGTTGGTAAAGGCGGTGTCGGTCAGCACCACGTCCTTGAGGGTGGTGGAACCGTTGTTGGTGGCGGTGAAGGTGTAGGTAACCACGTCACCGGCCCGCACCGTCTGCTTGTTAGCGGACTTCACCAGGGCGATGGATGGCTTGGCGATACCGGCGTCGATGGACTGATCGTCCATGTTACGGCCGATCACCACACCGGTGACCATGCCGGCAGCGTCGGCGTCCGAGTCCTTTTCCGTGTCGAGCCCCATCTTGGTACCCGTGAACTCGTACTTGTTTGCCTTTTGTTCGGCAGTGAGCTCGAACTTCACGGAGTAACCCTCCGGGCTGGAGGCCCGCAGAGCCGGGAAGGAGTAGTGGCCATCTCCGTCGGTGGTGGTGCTGAGGTTAACCGGGTTGCCCAGGTCGTCAGTACCAGTCAAGGTCACCTTCACGCCAGACACGCCCGGTTCAGCGGTGTCCTGCACGCCGTTGCCGTTGCGGTCCTCCCACACGAAGTTGCCAAGCGAGGAAGCGATGGCGGTTTCCGTGGCGTTGACCGGGCCAACTGGCAGCCTCAGCCCATCCACGCGGCCCGCGGCGAAGTTCTGGTAGGTGTCGCCCTTGACGTTCCCCCTGGCGAGCATAGACAGCTCGATCTGCACCGATCCCTTAGTAGAAAACCTGCCAGGCCGCTTGACCCGCAGCCCAGTGACCTCGGCTGCGGTGGCCGGGCAGTCACCGGTGCCGGAGACCCGAGTGCCGCCGGCGGGCGCATCGCACCAAGCGGTGGACCCGTTGGCGCCGTTGGACGGATCTGCCACCACGACTGCCACGTCGGCGGCCTTGGTGTACAGAATCTGCACCGTGTTGTCGCCAAGCAGCTCTCGGGCGGAATGGAACTCGAAGGTACCGGAGTGGCTGGTGGAGTTACCGGCGAGTCCCCGGCGCGGCAGCACGTCGATGAAGTCCACGTTGGATAGGTCGCTCGCGTCGGTAGAGGGCAGCGTGTTGGTTAGCGCCACCCGCCACTTGTTGAGCTCGACGTGCTCGGAGTTTGCGGCGTTGACCTGCAGTACCGGAGTCAGCGCCTTCTTCTCGATGTAAACGCCGGCGGGGTTGTTGATCTGCACCTCTACAGCGTCAGAGCGGAACGACACCAGCGAGTTGTCCCCGGGGGCGGAGACCACTACGTCGTTGCGGTAAACACCATCCGCAGCGGTCGGGGAAACCTGCGCGCGGACCAGGATCGGGGTCAGTGCGGAGTTGACCTGCTGGTGGGGCAGGAACCACCGGATCCAGGTCTCGTTGGCGTCACAGTCCCGGCTACCCCAATCGCCGGGCTTGGAGGCACCGACGTACATCGGGGCAATGTTGGCGGAAACGAAGTTCACGCCGGAGGGCATGCAGTCCTCCAGGACCAGATCGCTGTGCTGCCCCGGGGTCAGTGCCCCGGAGATGAGGCTGGGGCGGAGCTCGTACTCAATGAGGTTCTTTTTCGCGGCCGGGTCCCCGGATACCACGGGCGTAACCTTGGTGAAGTCGCTCTGGGTAGCGTCAGCATCCTGGTTGACCACGCGCACGCTCTTGGCGATGCGTGCCTGCGGCCCGGAGAGAATCACCCGGTCGCCGGGGTTACCGACGTGGCTGCGCGGGGCGGAAATGGAGTCGCCCGGGGTGTAGGAGGACTTGCCCCATCCAGCGCTGCGGGCGCTCAAGACGCCGTCCATATCCAGTTCTTGGTTGGTGACGCGCTTGACGGCAGCCCAGTTCGGGATCACGGTCCCATCGGGCTGGGTGGTGTCTGCGATCTCCATACCGATCGAGACCGCCGCCGCGTATCCGTTACCGATCTTGCGGAAGCTATTCACCGGCGCCGGCAGGTAGGTGTGGACGCGAACGCGAGCCACACCGGTGTAGATGCCCTGGGCAGCCTTAGTGGCATCGTTGCCAGGCACCTCGGCCGGGGTGTTGTACCAGGGGCCGGTGGTGTCGTCACAGATGGAGGCGTTACCGCTGCCGCCCTTGACTGCGGAGTACTGCACGCGGATCTGCGGTACGAGCGAAGCATCGGTGGTCCACACGGCGTCGGTGTTGGCCGCGTTAGGGACGTTGTTGTAACCGGAGAGCCACACGGCCTTGGGGCCGTTGGAGCCGATGTACTGGGCCTCCGCAGTGGGGGAGGCCGGCCAGTCCTTTACCTTCAGGTGCAGCAGCGAGTTGTCCCAGGAGTCGCAGGCCACGAAGGACTTGCCCACGGGGTAGGTAATGGGGGCACCGCGCAGGAGCAGCATCGAGATGATCTCCTGGCCGCGCGCTACGTTGGCGGTACCGGAGCCCAAGGTGGAACCACCCGGCATGCCCTCACCAAGGGAGGCCCACGGCGGGTTGAATTGCCGCGGCGTCATGTTGCCGGGCGCGGCGGGGGAACCAGCAAAGTACTTACTGAAGTCTCCATTCACCGTGACCCGGGAGATCGTGGTGCGGTAGTCGTTCGTGGTGGGCTGGACATCCGGTGCCTGCACCGTGCCGTCGAAACCGCCGATCTTCAGGTCGGTGAAGGTGTTGCGGGTCTGGAGGGTCCACTCGCTCGGGTTGGCCTCGTTGTCGGGGGAACCGAAGTCGCGCACCACGTCCACGGGGGTGTAAACGTTGAAGGTGCGGGAGACCGCGTAGGCGACGTTGGCGGGCAGAGCCCCACCCACGGGGCGCGTAACAGTGCGCGGAACCGTCCGCAGAGTCATGTCGGCGCCGCTGATGGTGAACTTGGCGGGCTGGCCGGGGCCGGCCTGCTCCACCCGCAGCGTGCCGGAGTCGCGTACCGAGTTGGTGATGGTGTAGTCCACGCCGTTGACGCGCGTGCCGGCCTTGGTGCCGGGGATGTTGTAGTTCGCGTCGGAAACCTCCACGCGGGTGCCGTACTTGTTGAGGTCGGCCTTGATCAGCGCGATCTGCTCGGCGGACAGGTGGGGGTAAAGGCGCTCGGGGCTGACGTCGTCCATCACAGTGATGTCACCGATGGCGGGCATCGCGCCCTTACCGTTTGCCGGTGCGGAAAGCAGCAGCGGGTAGGTGGTGATAAAGCAGAGGCGCTTGGTGTCCCACGGGCAGACCTCGGCCGCCGGGCCGTAGACGTAGCCCGTGTCTTCCACCTGGGAGATGCCGTTCTTGGAGATGTCCCAGCGCAGCGCGGCGGAGGCCGTCACGGTGGGCAGGGTGGGAGAGGTAACCGGGCTCGCCTGTCCGTCGGAGGTCATGGAGGCGGCGAGCAGTGGGAGCTGCTGGCCCTGCTTGGCCAGGTTTACCACCTTGGCGGTGACGAAGTACTTGACCGACTTGTTGGGGTCAAAGGAGCCCAGGTTGCAGGTGAGGACCTGCTCTTCGAGCTCGTTGATGGAGTCGTTCGTCAATGGCAGGCGCGGAGAGCCGGCGGTAGCGGGCACGATCGAGGACCCGTCCTTGCGGCACATGCCGGGCAGCTCCGTGATCTCCATGCCCTTGGGGAAACGGATGGTGAAGGTGGGGTTGACTGCGGCGGTGTTGCCACTGTTGACGTTTACCTCGTAGGTGACCGTGTCGTTCACACGCACGATGCCGTTTTGGGCGCCCGCGTCGTTACCGGGGTCGTTGTTGGCGTCGAAAGTATCGGTACCGTCGCGGCTGATGTTCACCACCAGGCCGGTGATGGGGCCGGGGTTGACTGGGGCCACCAGCCCCGGCTGCCCGCTGTTGGAGTTGTGAGAGTTGGCAGGGGGCGTAGCCGAGCCCCCGCCCGACGCGCCTGCGTTCTCGGTCTCGGTGACAATCGGTACGGGGGCGGGCGCAACCGGCTCGGTTTCGGGCGCACTGGGGACGTGCTCGCTTGCTGCAGGCGCAGCCGTTTCAGAGTTGTCAGCGGGCCCTGCCGCCTCTACCGAATTGGTTGCGGAGGTCCCCGCTTCGGCGGGAGCCTCGATGGCGGCGGGGTCTTCCTCTGCGAGCGCCACAGAGTGCACGCCAATGGCTAGCCCAGACAGAGTCAGCGCGGTTGCGGTTAGTACCGCCGCCGGCTTCCCCCATCTGTACTTATGGGAATGCTTCATTTTGTCTCCAGTAGTAATCGGGCACGGACTTCCGGCCGGTGGAGGAATTTGACCCGCCATCAGCCGCACGCAAATGCGTTTATACGGCTGAGTTTCCGGCGCAGAAGGGTAGGCACGAACTGCGTTTGCAGCCTAAGGGCAGGACACACCGGCACGGATTGTGGGTGTGTGAGATGCGCGGGAAGGCGTTGCGTGGAGGTAGTTTTGGGCCAGAAATCGGGCAACGGGGGCAGTGGTGATTTTTGGCACTGTGCCCCTATTCGGTGGGGCGGTGTGGTGCGGGGCACGGTTAATGAGGGTGCTTACTGTGGCACTGCGAGTTCTAAGCGAGCGCAATCTCCGGTTGGTGGAGCGGGATTAGCGCTTGCGGGGTGGACGACGTTTCCACGCCGGGCCGATTTTATGCAGCCGCCCGGTTACCGGCGATAGGCAGAAACGTGGGGGCGAGGACAGCACACCACCCAGGCGGAAGGTACTCGGGTGTAGAGTCCAACTTTCTGGGAAGCAGGACAGATCCTCGCCCCCACGTAGCGCCGATGGGCGCGGTTATCAGGCCGAAGCGAAGGCTAGGGCCACGTTGTGCCCGCCAAAGCCGAAGGAGTTGTTGAGCGCCAAGCCTGCGCCGAACGGACGGTGCTCGCCACGCACCAGGTCGATGCGCAGATCCTCTTCGGGGTTCTCCACATTGATGGTCGCCGGGGCGAGCCTCTCCCGCAGCGCTAGGACCGTCAGGACGGTCTCGAAGGCGCCCGCACCGCCTAGCAGGTGACCGGAGACGGACTTGGTGGCGCTAACTGCGGCGTTGGGAGCGACGCGGGCGATCGCGTGCGCCTCGACGATGTCACCGGCGGGGGTGGAGGTGGCGTGCGCGTTGACGTGAACCACGT
>JAUMWR010000063.1 GCA_030529545.1 Buchananella hordeovulneris | reverse complement strand
AGGTTGCGGCCTCGTCGCCCAAGTTGGGGGCATGTCGCCCAGGTTGCGGCGGATAGCGCTTAGCTTCCGCCCGCCCCGGCGCGCCACAAACACCAACCCTATTGACTTTCGATAGATTCCTATCGATACTCGATATATGAATGAGAAACACGCCCGCCGCGCACAGTTTGCCTTGTTCCCCCTGCTCCTCGGCAGCGTGGCCACCGAGGCCCTTGCCATCCTGTTCTGCCTCGAGCTGGGAACCATCTACCCGGAGACCGCCGGCTTTGCCCCCTACTTCGCGGGAGCCACGGCGGTGGTTTTCACGCTGCTCCAGGCAGCCCTGGCGGTTCTGTTCCACGTCCTGCACCTGGCCGCCACCGACCGTTTCTTCACCGCCGCCACCCGCCGCGCTTTTGGGCGCATCCGCCTCCTGGTGGCTGGCGCCGCCGCCGTGCTCGCGACCGGCGGGGCCTACCTCCTCTTTGTGGCCAAGTTGGGCGGCCCCGGCGTCATCCTCGCCTCGATCGCGGTGGTGACCGTGGCGATCGCCTTCGACCAGCTCGCCAAGGTGGCGGGCGCAGCCCTCGACGAGGCCCGGCAGTACCGCGACGAGCTGGCGGAGGTCATCTAGTGATCAAGGTCCGCATCGAAGAGTTGCTGGCCGCCCGCGGCATGAGCGTTGGCGAGTTCGCCCAGAGAATCGGGATCACGCCCGCCAACGTCGCGGTCCTGAAGAACGGGCGCGCCAAGGCCATCCGCTTCTCCACGCTGGAGGCCATCTGCCAGGTCCTGGAGTGCCAGCCCGGCGATATCTTGGCCTACGAGAGTCCCGCCGAGTAGGGCCGGGGCGCCAGCGGGAACGTCGTCCCCCAACTGAGAACGCAGAAGGGGGCCGCCCGCAGGCGACCCCCAACCAAGAAATCAGACGTTGAGCCCCAGGGCGCGCAGCTGCTCGCGCCCCTCCGCAGTGATCTTGTCCGGCCCCCACGGCGGCATCCACACCCAGTTGATCGTCGCAGAGGTGACCAGCGAGTCCAGCGCCTGCTGCGCCTGGTCCTCGATCACGTCCGTGAGCGGGCAGGCCGCGCTAGTCAGCGTCATATCCAGGGTCGCATTGCCCTCGCCGTCCAGGTGGACACCGTACAGCAGGCCCAGGTCGACCACGTTGATGCCTAGCTCGGGGTCGATGACGTCGCGCATCGCCTCCTCGACGTCGGCAGCCGTCACCGGGGCGGGAGCAGCCTGCTCTCCGCCACCGCAACCGCAGCTACCGCCGCCGCCACCGCAACCACCGCCGCGGCCGGCCAACTTCTCGGGGCCCGCAGCGTTCTCGTCCGGAGCCGGAGCCGCCATCGGATTAGTCATTCTCGGTTCCTTCCGCGCCGCCGCCGGCGGCAATCGCATCCTTCGCGGCCATCCAACCAAGGAGGGCGCACTTGACTCTAGCCGGGAACTTGGCCACGCCCGTAAAGGCGACCGCATCCTCCAACGGCTCCAGGTTCATGCCTTCGACGTTCCCGCGCGAGTGCATCAGAGCCGTGAACTGCTCGATCAGGTCGGCGGCCTCTGCCTCGCTCTTCCCCGCCAGTAGCTCGCTGACCACGGAAAGCGAGGCCTGGGAGATGGAGCAGCCGTGCCCCTCCCAGCCGATCTTCTCGATCTTGCCGTCGCTGAGCTGGACGTCCAGGTCCACCTCGTCGCCGCAGGAAATGTTGACCTGCCGGGAGGTGCCCGACGGGCTCTCCAGACGGCCCAATCCGCGCTTGACCTTGGCGTGGTCAAGGATCACCTGCTGGTACAGGCTCTCTAGCTCGTTACTCATTCACTCCACTCCAAAGAAAGAACGCACCCGCGCCAACGCGTCCCTAAACGCCTCCACGTCCGCCAGGCTCGTCACCGGTCCGCCGGAGGCACGGCCCGAGGAGCGCACCCCAAAGTGGGCGTGGATCGGCTGGGCGCAGTGGTGGCCCACGCGCACCGCGACGCCCTGGGCGTCCAGGAACTGGCCGACGTCGTGCGGGTGTACCCCCTCCACGTCGAAGGCGGCCACGGGCAGGCGATCGTTTACACCGGCGGGTCCCAGGAGTCGGACGCCGGGGACGGAGGCCACGGCCTCCACCAGGGCCCGCGTGATTTCTGCTTCGTGGGCGCGCAGGTGCTCCCAGCCCAGGCCGGCCAGGTAGTCCAGCGCGGCTGCCCAGCCCACCGCCTGGGACACGGGCTGCGTGCCCGCCTCCCAGCCCGTCGGGGCCTCGTGGTAGTCGGACCGATCCATCGTCACCGTGGTCACCATCGAACCGCCGAAAACCGGCGGCGGCAGCAGGTCGCGGCGAGCGGCGCGCCCGTAGAGGGCGCCAACGCCGGTGGGCCCGCACTGCTTGTGTCCGCTCATCACCGCAAAGTCCACGCCCAGGGACTCGACCTCCAGGGGGCCGTGGGCACCCGACTGGCAAGCGTCCATCACGGTCCAAGCGCCCACCTTGCGCGCGGATGCCACGATCGCCTCCACGGGAGAGACGGCGCCGCTGACGTTGGAGGCGTGGGTGAAGGCCACCAGCTTGGTGCGGGAGTTAATGGCCTCCAGGGAGGACTCGAAGATCCGGCCCTCGGCGTCCAGCTCCAGCCAGGTCAGCTTCGCCCCGGTAAGGGCACACAGCTCCTGCCAGGGCACCAGGTTGGCGTGGTGCTCGGCCGGGGTCACGCAGACCTCGTCCCCCGGGCCCAGCGCGAAGGTGCTGTTGTCGCGCCAGCCCTGGGCGCTGCGCGCCAGGGACTGGGCCAGGAAGTTCAGGGCTCCCGTGGCGCCGGAGGCCCAGGAGACCTCCTGGGCGTCCTTGGCCCCGAAGTGCTGAGCCACCCGGAGGCGGGCCTCCTCCAGGCGAGTTGTGGCGAGGTCCGCCAACAGGTGCGTACCCCGGTTGACCGCGCCGTAGGAGTTCACCAGGAACTCCCCCTCCGCTGCCAGCACGGCAGCGGGACGCTGCGCGGTGGCTGCCCAGTCCAGGTAGACCAGGCGGTCGCCACCGCGCGGCGCCACGCTCAGCGCCGGGAAGTCGGCACTCCTTGCAGTCAGCGGCTCGTCAGTCATCAGGCCAGGAAGCGGTCGTAACCCTCGTCCTCGAGGCGCTGGGCCAGCTCGGGGCCGCCCTGCTCGGCGATCTTGCCGTCCACGAAGACGTGCACGAAGTCGGGCTTGATGTAGTTGAGGATGCGGGTGTAGTGCGTGATGAGCAGGACACCCATGCCGTTGGCCTCGTGGGCGCGGTTCACGCCGGCGGACACGATGCGCAGGGCGTCGACGTCCAGGCCGGAGTCGGTCTCGTCCAGGACCGCAAAGCGGGGCTTGAGCAACTCCATCTGCAGGATCTCGTGGCGCTTCTTCTCACCACCGGAGAAGCCGGCGTTCACGTCGCGCTGGGCGAATGACGGGTCCATGCGCAGCGCCTCCATGGAAGCGTTCATCTCCTTGATCCAGTTGCGCAGGGAGGGAGCCTCACCGTCAATCGCGGTCTTGGCGGTGCGCAGGAAGTTGGACACGGACACGCCGGGCACCTCCACCGGGTACTGCATGGCCAGGAAGAGACCGGCGCGGGCGCGCTCGTCGACGCTCATCTCCAGCACCTCCTCGCCGTCCAGCAGCACGGAACCGCCGGTGACGTGATACGAGGGGTGACCGGCGATGGAGTAGGCCAGGGTGGATTTGCCGGAGCCGTTGGGGCCCATGATGGCGTGGATCTCACCAGAGTTGATGGTCAGCGAGGCACCCTTCAGGATCGGCTTGTTGCCGTCCTTGGTCTCCACCTCGACGTGCAGGTCGCGAATCTCCAGCACAGACATGTTGTTGTCCTTTCTCAGGCGTCGACGTCGACGAGAACGTCGTCGCCGTCCAGGGTTACGGGGTAAACGTTAATGGGGCCGGGGGCGGGCATCGTGCCCTCCCCGGTCTTGAGGTTGAAGCGGGCACCGTGGGCCCAGCACTCCACCTCGCAGTCCTCAACCTCGCCCTCGGCAAGGCTGACCTCGGCGTGCGTGCAGAACTCGGAGATGGCGTGCACCTCACCGGAGGAGTCCCGTACGATGGCCAAAGCGATCTCCTCCCCCGCCGCGTTCACGGCGGTGGCGCAGAGCGCGCTGCCTGGCGTCAGGGCGTCTAGGCTGGCCACCTTCTGGGTGCTCAAACCTGGGCTCCGCTCTTGGCGGCCTGCTCCAGCTCGGCCTCGATCGCGGTCATCACGACGTCCTCGACCTCCGGAACACCGATCTCGGCGACGACCTCGGCGAAGAAACCGCGCACCACGAGGCGACGGGCGGTGGCCTCGTCGATGCCGCGCGACTGCAGGTAGAACAGGTGGTCGTCGGCGAACCGGCCGGTGGCGCTGGCGTGGCCCGCCCCCTCGATCTGGCCGGTCTCGATCTCCAGGTTGGGGATCGAATCCGCGCGGGCCCCCTCGGTCAGGACCAGGTTGCGGTTCTGCTCGTAGGAGTCCGTGCCCAGCGCCTCGGCACCGATCAGGACGTCGCCCACCCAAACCGTGCGGGCGCTCTCGCCCTGCAGCGCGCCCTTGTAGGTAACGCGGGAGACGCAGTTCGGGGTGTTGTGGTCCACGAAGGAGCGGTGCTCCAGGTGCTGGCCGGAGTCCGCGAAGTAGACGCCGAGCAGGTTGGCCTCCGCGCCCTCGCCTGCGTAGGAAACGTTGGCGTTCAAGCGCACCAGGCTGCCGCCCAGGCTGACCACGACGTGCTTGAACTTGGAGTCCTTAGCGATGACGGCCTTCTGCTCGCCCGTGTGGACGGCGCCGTCCTCCCAACGCTGCATGGAGACGACGGTCAGCTCGGCCTCCTGGCCCACCACGATCTCGACATTGGCGTTGTAGTGCGCGGAGCCGGTGTGGTCGAAGATGACGATCGCCTTGGCGCCCTCGCCCACCTCCAGGACGGTGTGGCCGTGGGCCAGCTTCTGCGCGTCCAGGCCATTGACCCGCACGTGCAGCGGCGCGGTCAGCTCGGTGCCAGCCGGGATCAGGATGTGGGTGGCGTCAGTCGTCTGCGCGGAAGCGATGGCGGCCGGGCGGTCGGCGGGGACCAGCGCGCTGCCGCGCACGCCCTCGCCGGCGGCCAGGGTGCCTAGGGAAATTCCCTCGACGCGCTCTACCTCGACGCTGACCGCGTCCGCCACGCCTGGGGCGTCGGCGAACATCGGGACCAGCGGCTTCAGCGGAGTGAAACGCCACTCCTCCTCACGACCGGTAGGAACGGCAAAGTGCTCCACCTCGAAGGAGGTGGCGCGGTCGGCGCGCGACCCCTCGGGCTTGGTGACACCCCGCCCGTCGGTGTGGGCCCCGGCCAGGACGGCCTGGGAGTGATCGGTGCTCATGTTGTTCGGAGCGCTCAACTCAGCCCACCGATCCTTCCATCTGCAGTTCAATCAGTCGGTTCAGCTCCAGCGCGTACTCCATCGGCAGCTCGCGCGCGATCGGCTCTACGAAGCCGCGCACGATCATCGCCATGGCCTCGGTCTCCTCCATGCCGCGGCTCATCAGGTAGAAGAGCTGGTCGGCGCTCACCTTGGAGACGGTGGCCTCGTGGCCCATCTCCACGTCGTCGGTGCGCACATCGACATACGGATAGGTGTCAGAGCGAGAAACGTCGTCCACCAAAAGGGCGTCGCACAACACGTTCGACTTCGAGTGGCGGGCCTCCGGCATCACCTGGACCAGGCCGCGGTAGGCGGCGCGGCCACCGCCGCGCGCCACGGACTTCGACACGATCGAGGAGGAGGTGTTGGGCGCCATGTGCACCATCTTGGAACCGGTGTCCTGGTGCTGGCCCTCCCCGGCGAAAGCGATGGAGAGGGTCTCGCCGCGGGCGTGCTCGCCCATCAGGTAGACGGCCGGGTACTTCATGGTCACCTTGGAACCGATGTTGCCGTCCACCCACTCCATGACGCCGCCGGCCTCGACACGGGTGCGCTTGGTAACGAGGTTGTAGACGTTGTTGGACCAGTTCTGGATGGTCGTGTAGCGGACGCGCGCGTCCTTCTTCACGATGATCTCCACGACCGCAGAGTGCAGGGAGTCGGACTTGTAGATCGGCGCGGTGCAGCCCTCGACGTAGTGAACGTAGGAGCCCTCGTCTGCGATGATCAGGGTGCGCTCGAACTGGCCCATGTTCTCCGTGTTGATACGGAAGTAGGCCTGCAGCGGGATCTCCACGTGGACCCCCGGCGGCACGTACACGAAGGAGCCACCGGACCACACGGCCGTGTTCAGGGAGGCGAACTTGTTGTCTCCCACCGGCACGACGGTGCCGAAGTACTCCTTGAACAGCTCCTCGTGCTCGCGCAGCGCGGTGTCCGTGTCCACGAAGATGACGCCCTGGGCCTCCAGGTCCTCGCGGATCTGGTGGTAGACGACCTCGGACTCGTACTGCGCGGCCACGCCGGCCACCAGACGCTGCTTCTCGGCCTCCGGGATGCCCAGGCGGTCGTAGGTGTTCTTGATGTCCTCCGGCAGCTCTTCCCAGCTGGTGGCCTGCCGCTCGGTGGAGCGCACAAAGTACTTGATGTTGTCGAAGTCGATGTCGGAGAGGTCACCGCCCCAGCGCGGCATGGGCTTCTTTTCAAAGAGACGCAGCGCCTTCAGCCGCAACGCCAGCATCCACTCCGGTTCGTTCTTCAGGCCGGAGATGTTGCGAACGACGTCCTCGTTCAGACCGCGCTGCGCTTTCTCACCCGCCTCGTCGGAGTCGTGCCAGCCATAGCCGTAGGCACCGATGGAGGCAATGATCTCTTCATCGGTGCTGGGGGCTGACTGAGGGGTCTCTCTCATAGGTGTCCTTCCGGTCACTGGTTGGGGCGCTTGCCTGCACGGGAGACGTTCTCACGCAGGCTTCGTAGCTTAGGCACGCCGAGTGGTATGTGCGTAGTGCAAGCGTGGGCACCACCGGCGAGAGTTGATAGGCGTTGAATATGGACGTCGAGCAGGCGCCCAAAGGCCGCCGTCTCCGCGTCGCACAATTGCGGGAATTCGTCTGCCACGTCCCGCACGGGACAGTGTCCTTGGCACAATTGCACCGCAAAACCGCCGTTACCAACGTCACGCACGGTCGCGGCGTAGCCGTCCTCGTTCAGGGCGTTGGCGAGCGCGTGGGCGCGGGCCTCGTAGTCGTCACCGGCCGCGTCAATGATCGGTCGATAGCGTCGCTCTATCTCGCGAGAGCGGGAGGCGGCGAAGTGCTCCACAGCCTCGTCGCCCGCCACCTGCGCCAGGTACTTAATCGCGCGGCTGGCCAGGGCGGAGTACTCGTCGGGGAGCTTTTGGTGAGCCAGGTCGGTGGCCACGTAGGCACGAGCGGGGCGTCCGCGCCCGCGCTTGCCCTGTTTGGCCTCTGGGCGGACCTGGATCTGCCCGGAGGATTCGAGGGCGGTGACATGGCGGCGCACCGCAGCGGCGGTAAGCCCCAATATCTTTGCCATAGTCGAAGTGGTTACGGGACCCTTCTCTACAATCAGATCGAGAACCGCTTCTCTGGTGCCCGCTTCGTCGGTCACAGCCCCTCCCTTCTCACACGGCAGCTAGACCCGTCTGGTACCGAGGTCCCACTCTACCCTGTTTACGCAACGCGCCAGTTCTTAATTAGTAGCACAGGTAAGGCTCACCTTCCCCCTGTTCGGGGGAGTGCAGTTCTAAACTGCAAGCAAGCCAAATTTAGGAGTGTGCATGAGCCGTCTAGGCATCGATTTTGGCACCACGCGGACCATCGTTTCGCTTGCGGACCACGGGAACTACCCACTGGCGCTCTTTGAAGACGAGGCGGGCGACGCGCACTGCTATTTCCCGAGCGTCGTGGCGTGGGAGGACGGGCGCCTGCTGGCCGGTCACACCGCCGTGGCGGCCCTGACGCGCGGCGCGCCGGCGCTGCCGAACTTCAAGCGCCTCCTGAGCGGCACCACTCCCCTGCTCTCCCAGCACATCGAATTGGGAGATGCCTGCTTCTCCCTGCTGGAGATCCTGACCGAGTTCCTGCGCCAGCTGCGCGCCGCCCTGCCCGACTCCAGCATTGGCGAGCGCCTGGACACCGGCGCGCCGCTGGAGGCGATGGTGGCGGTGCCCGCGCAGGCCTACAGCGCCCAGCGCTTCATTACCCTCCAGGCCTTCGATCAGGCCGGCTTTGACGTGGTGGGCATGCTCAACGAGCCCAGCGCGGCTGCCTTCGAGTTCGCCCACTCACGCTCGCGCCAGCAGGGCACCCGCGTGCTGATCTACGACTTTGGTGGGGGCACCTTCGACGCCTCGCTCATCGAGATCGAGGGCCACCGCCACGAGGTGCTCGCCACCGCCGGTGACAACCACCTGGGTGGCGAGGACATGGACGCGATCCTAGTGGACCTGGCGCTGCAGGCCGCGGGCAAGGAGCCCGGCGCGCTGCCTGCGGCGGCCCTGGCTGATCTGCATTGGCAGGCCAAGCTCGCCAAGGAGGCACTGGTGCCCCAATCGCGCCGCATCCTGCTGGACGTGGACGGCCAGGACGTCACCGTACCGGTGGCCGACTTCTACGCCGCTGTTGCCCCGCTGGTGGAGCGTTCGATCGAGACGATGGCGCCGCTGCTGGGCGAGGCCCACCTCTCGGTGCTGCGCGAGGAGTCCATCGCCGGCCTGTACGTGGTGGGCGGCTCCTCCGCGCTACCCCTGGTGCCGCGCGCCCTGCGCGAGCGCTTTGGCCGCCGCGTCCTGCGCTCTCCCCTGCCCGCCGGCTCCGTGGCGGTGGGCTTGGCGATCGCCGGCGACGAGCTGGGTTACGAGGTGCGGGACCTGCTCTCGCGCGGCTTTGGGGTCTTCCGCGAGTCCGACGCGGGCCAGACCGTTTCCTTTGACCCCATCCTCAGCTCGGCGCAGGAGCTGCCCACCACCGGCACCCTCACGGTCAGCCGCCGCTACGAAGCGGTGCACAACGTGGGGCACTTCCAGTTTGTGGAGTACCGCTCGCTCGGCGCCGACGGCCTGCCGCAGGGAGACATCTCCCCGTTCGCGCGCGTGGTTCACCCGTTTGCCGCCCACCTTTACCAGAGCGCTGATTTGGCCGACGTTGCAGTGGAACCCGCGCGAGGAACGTGGGTGGAGGAGAGCTACGAGATCGGCAGCGACGGACTGGTGCGCGTGACGATCTCTCACGCGGACGGGTTTAGCCGCGCCTACGACTTGCAGCTCGCCTGAGTAGCCGGAGAGGTTTTGGGGCCGCCTGCGGGCGGCCCCAAAGCGTTGCTACCTGAGCCAGGGGGACTCTACGGCGCGCAGGCGGCTGGGGCTGGTCAGCGCGGAGGCGCAGGAGAGGATGCCCACCACCGTGGAGGGGTTGTGCAGCTGCCCGGCGTGGGCCAGCTCCACCGCCGTGGCCAGCGGCAGCCAGACCGGCTCCATCTCGATCTCCTCGGCCTCGGGCTCGAATCCCTCCGGCCAGGGGGCGGGGCGCAGGTCCCTGGCCAGGAAGATGCGGATGGACTCCGAGTTCCCGCCCGGGGTGGTGAAGTAGTCCACCAGCACGTCCCACTGGTTGGCGGCGAGCTGCGCCTCCTCGGCCAGCTCGCGCTGGGCGGCCTGAACGGCGTGCTCGCCGTCCACGTCCAGCAGCCCGGCGGGGATCTCCCACAGCTTGGCCCGGATCGGGTGGCGGTACTGGCTCAGGAGCAGGATGTGGTCCACGCCGTCGATCTGCCGCAGCGCCACGATGCCGACCGCGCCGGGGTGGTCCACGTAGTCGCGTTGGACCGGCTGCGCGCCCGGGGAGAGCGCGACGTCCTCGGAGACGAAGTCGAACCTGACTTTTGACACTTGGTGTTGGGGTGGGTGGTTTGGGTCGAGTTTTC
>JAUMWR010000062.1 GCA_030529545.1 Buchananella hordeovulneris | reverse complement strand
CCTGGAACCAATCGACGACGTTCCTTCCCTGAAAGGAGCACGCAATGAAGGGGGGCTGGTGCAGAAGAACTAGCTACAGCCCAGCACCGTGTCCATGCCCCGGTTCCTAGGCCTCTACATTGAAAACTGACAGTAGCTCTTCGCTACCGACATAGTCGCAATCATTCTGGTGATGGTGCTCGTCAGTTCGATCGAGAAGTGCCTGATAGGCGGCCTTACCGCAGGCTCCGTGAAGTCACAACCGCTGCGGGAAAAGAGATAGTGGGGCAGCCCCCGACGGGGGCCACCCCACTATCTCGTCGGCCTAGCTCAGATGTCCAGCCACTTGTAGCCCATGGGCAGCAGGTCAACCTCCCAGGTACGGCCAATACCGCGCACGGTCGTGGTCACCGCCTCCTTGGAGTTGTTGAGCACCATGATGCGGTTCGTGTTCGGGTAGTAGGCCACCTCGGTACGAACGTCGCTGGTGATCCAGGCGGCGCCGTTATCCAGCTCCTCGCCGCGGCCGGCAGCCAGGTAAATGGCGCGGTGCAGCAGACGAGCGTTCTCGAAGGAGTAGGGCAAACCACCCAGATAGATGCCGATGCCCTTGCCGTACTCGTTGACGGAGGCGCGCACCGAACCCTTCTCGAAGGAAACGACCTTCACATCCGGGTGCAGGGTGACAACGTCGCCGCCGGACTCGCCCACGTCGAACGTATCGGAGAGGTCAGCCACCAGCGGGTGTCCCTCCACGATCGTCGGGTAGCGGTCGTGAGACAGGGACTGGGAGCGCTCGCGGTCCACACCCAGTACGTCGGAAAGCTGGATGAAGGCTCCACCGTGCTCCACGGCGGCCGGCTCGCCGACGCCGATGAAACCACCGCCGTTGGCGACGAAGGCGCGCACGGCGCTGGTCAACTCGGGATCGAGCCACTCGGCACCACCGGAGAAGGCGGTGCCGGCTACACCGGCGTTAATCAGCACGTCAACGTTCTCAAGGGCGCCGTCGCGAACGTCGTCGAAGGACAGCCACTGCACCTCGAAGGGCAGGCCGGACAGGGACTCGATGATGCCCAGGTAGGTGTAGATCTGCTTGTACCACAGGGCGTGGGCCACCATGAAGGTCTGCCAGGTGCGCAGCTTGCCCCAGGCGTTGACGATCGCCACGCGGATGGGGGAGTTCTCCGGGTGCTGTCCGCCGCCCTGCTCGTGGATGGAGCGGAACTCGTCGCAGATCTCCGCGATGCGCTCGACGAAGGCTGGGTACTTCAGGGCTAGGGACGGGTATCCACCGTAGCCCATGCGGTCCAGCGGGAAGCGGACGATAGCGCGGCGGGCCTGCAGCCAGGACTCGTTGGCCTCGCCGATCGGGTCACCCTCGTCGTTGAAGACGTCCGGGAAGAAGTAGGGCAGAAAGCGGCCCTCGGTGTACTTCACGCCCGGGATGTCGCTGATCATGCGGCAGGTGGCACCGGAGCCCACGGAGCCAACGACGGCGTCCATGCCGATTTCCTCGAAATAGGGGCCGTAGGGCTCGGTGCCCATCCAGTTGTCGCCCAGGAACATCATGGCTTCGCGGCCGGCGGCGTGCGCGATGTCCACGAGGCCCTTGGTCTTCTCGGCAACGAAGCGGGCTTGGAAGTCGATCCAGTCCAGGTACTGGGGGGTGGGGGAGCGGAAGGCGTTGTTGTAGTAGCCCTCGTCGATGAAGTCCTCCGCCACCAGCGCGTAGCCCATCTCCTTCTCGAAGGCCTCCATGGCCTCGATGGAGACGGAGGCGGAGTAACCAAACCAGTCGACGTACTTCTCCTTGCCCAGGTCGTTGAAGACCAGGGTGAAGTGGTAGAAGAAGGTAGTGAAGCGCACCACGTCAACCTCGGGGTGCTCCTCCAGCCAGGTCTTCAGCGCCTCCTGCGCGTACTCCCACACGCCGTTCTTACGCACGTCGTACGGGCGCTCCTTGACGCGCCACGGCTCCAGGTGCCAGTCGTTGGTTATGTAGTTATACATCTGGGTGGAGTCCCAGAGCTGGTTTGCTAGGAAGCCGACGGTGTAGACGTGGAAGGGCTCGGGGTCCTTGATGGTGACAATGCCCTCGGGGGTGGTGGACCACTTTTCCGGGTCAACGACCTCGTCGGTGGTGCGGTCGATTACCTGCCACCAGCGGGACACATCGCAGTCGGTGAAGGGAGCGAACTGGTCACGGAAGTAGCCCTGCATGATGTCGATTTCCAGGTCGCCTTCGGCAGGGGCGGTGGCGCGGGGGGAGCAGAGATACTGGTTGACCAGGGTTTCGGGGTGGGCGAGGGCGAACTCCTGGTCTCCACGGGCGGGGAAGTAGGTGGAGTAGACCTTGTCCACCAGTTCCTTGGCCATTTCAGGCAGTTCGGTGCCGTCGGAGTTGCGCACGGCGTCGGCGCCGAGCTTGCGGGCAAGCTCGGTCAGCTCTGCATCGATGCCAACCTGGAGGGGGAGCGTTACGCGACCGGTGGTGGCCATGTTGTTCCTTCTGTGGTGGTGGCGGGGTTTGGCCCCGGTGGTGGCTGGCCGACGTTGCTGCCGGCCGGTTCTTTTGGTTGGCCGACGTTACCGCCGACCGGTTGTTTGCGTTGTGTAGTTAGTGTCCCGGCCGGCCAATAGGCTGTTTATCGTCGGGCTAGGCGAGGGTAACCCTCACCCCGGCGTCGCGGATGCGTCGAACGACTTCGGGGTCCGCGCCGGAGTCGGTGATGAGGTCGTGGATGTCTCCGGTGTTGCAGATGCGTGTGAAGTCGGTGCGATCTAGCTTGCTGGAGTCAGCGACTACCACTACGCGCTCGGAGGCTTTCACCAGAGCGGCGTTAACTGTAGCTTCCCCGTCGTGGTCCGCGAAAGCGCCCCGTTCGGGGTGGAGAGCGTTTACGCCCAGGAAGAGGGTGCCGGCGCTGATGGCGGGCAGGATGCGCTCGGCCAGGGGACCAACGAGTTCGAAGGAGCGAGCACGCACCACGCCGCCGGTGACCACGACGCGCACGTTTTGGCGCACGGTGAGCTCGTTGGCGATGTTGATAGCGTTGGTGACGACGGTGACGGGGTCGCGCTCGAACTCGGGGTTACGGGTGGACAGGGAACCGATTTCGCGGGAGACCTCGGTGGTGGTGGTGCCACCGTTGAGAGCGATGACGCTGCCGGGTTGGAGCAGCTTGACGGCTTCTTGGGCGATGCGGGTCTTCTCGTCTGCGCGGCGGGTGGCGCGGTAGCGCAGGGGCAGGTCGGCGCTGGTGGGGTTGACGGAGGCGCCGCCGCGTGTACGTGTGATGAGTTGTTGAGCGGAGAGCGTATCGAGGTCTCGCCTGGCAGTGGCTGCGCTGATCTCAAGTCGGTCGATGATCTCTTCGATTCGGACCGAGCCGTTCTCGACGATCAGGTCGAGAAGGCGGTTCAGGCGCTCGTGGCGATTCAACAGCAGCTCCTTTGCTCCCGGTGTCTTGCCTCTTGTGCGGTTGCTGTAGGCGTTCGACGGCAATGCTAGACGTTTCTTGCACAAACTGATAGTTCCGTGACGGTTTGCCGTCAAAACCGTCGAAATTGATCGCCCGACATGGCATACTTACGAGCAAAGGTGATTGGCACCCGGACCATCTGAGCACAAATAAACAACGCGGAGGTTGTTGTGAGCAAGACTATTGACGAGATCTTTACTCAGCCGGAGCTTTGGCGCCGCGCTGCCACCCTGGCTGCTGAGGGCACAGGCATGCCGGTTGACGGTGAGCGGGTGGCCGTGATCGGTTGCGGTACCTCGTGGTTCATGGCGCAGTCGTACTGCGTTGCCCGTGAGAACGCTGGCAAGGGAGAGTCCGACGCCTTCACCGCTACCGAGTTCCCGCTGTCCCGCAAGTACGACCGCGTGGTGCTGCTGTCCCGTTCCGGCACCACCACCGAGATCATCGACATCGCCAAGGAGCTGCAGGAGCGTGGCGTTCCCACCGTCCTGATCACCGCCGTTGGCGAGGGCCCGGCCACCCCGTTCGTGGGCAGCGAGGTTGTGCTGGACTTCGCGGACGAGGAGTCCGTGGTCCAGACCCGCTTTGCCACCACCGCCCTGTGCTTCATGCTAGCCACGATCGGAGAGGACATCGAGTCCGCCGCCGCTGACTGCGAGAAGGTGCTGGCCAAGGACGTTTGCGAGTCCTACGTGAACGCCGAGCAGATCACCTTCCTGGGCACCGGCTGGACCATCGGTCTGGCCAACGAGGCCGCCCTGAAGGCCCGCGAGGCCTCCCAGTCCTGGACCGAGGCCTACCCGGCCATGGAGTACCGCCACGGCCCCATCTCCATCGCCGAGCCCGGTCGCATCACCTGGGTCTTTGGCCCGGTTCCCGCCGGCCTGGACGCCCAGGTTGCCGCCACCGGCGCCAAGCTGGTCTCCACCGACCTGCACCCGCTGGCTCACCTGGTGCTGGCCCAGCGCGTCTCCGTCGCCCGTGCGGAGGCTCGCGGCCTGAACCCGGACACCCCGCGTCACCTGACCCGCTCCGTGATCCTCGCGGACGGCGAGCACTGAGAACAAGCAAGGCAGTAGGCACATGACTCACGCAATCGGAATCGATGTTGGCGGTACCACGATCAAGGCCGGCGTGGCCTCGGTCAACGGCGAGCTGCTGGCACGCCGTCAGGTGCCGACCCCAAAGAATGTTCCCGACCTGATCTCCACCATCTCCTCCCTGGCCGCCGAGCTGCGCAGCGATGTGCACGCCGGCAAGGTGTACGAGGGGGACCGACCGCTCTCTCCCGCCGAGCTGGTCAAGCCGATTGGCGTGGCCGTGCCCGGCATCGTGGATGAGAAGAACGGCATGGCCCTGCTCAGCGCCAACCTGGGATGGCGCGACGTTCCCATGCGCCAGATGCTGGAGGAGGCCTGCGGCGTGCCGGTGGCCTTTGGACACGACGTTCGATCCGGCGCGGTGGCCGAGGCCCGGTGGGGCGCGGGCAGCAGGGACATGCTGTTCGTGGCCCTTGGCACCGGCATCGGCGCAGGCGTGGTGTTGCACGGAGAGCCGGTGATCGGCGCCGGCTACGCGGGTGAGATTGGCCAGATCCTGGTCCGTGACCCCGACAACCCGAGCGGTTGGATCGAGCTGGAGAAGATCGCCGCAGCCTCTGCCGTGTGCGCGCGGTTCGCCGCGACCCGCCCCGAGGAGGAGCGGGAGGCGGTGATCGCGGCGGGCGCGTTTGGCGTGGAGAAGGCCGCCCTGGCGGGCAACGAGGACGCTCAGCGTGTCATGCGTGAGGCCGTGGACGCCTTGGCGGAGATCCTGGCAACGATCATCGGCACGCTCGGTTCGCTGCGGATCGTGATCGGTGGCGGGTTGGCTAATGCGGGAGAGTTCCTGCTCACCCCGCTGCGCCAGGCCCTGGCCGAACGTCTGGTGGTGGCCCCGGTGCCGGAGGTCGTGAAGGCCGAGTTGGGCTCCTGGGCACAGTGCCTGGGTCGAGCTCGCATGGCCCTTGAACTGGCTGGCTACGGCGAGCCGGTCTACGGCCCGGACGGGAAGATCATTCAGGAAAGCTGAGCTGAGGGCGCCGGCGGGGGAACCCCGCCGGCGCTCCGGCTCTGGGGGTGCAGTGCCGCGCGGATCCGCAAGGTCCGCGCGGCACTCCGTTTGCTGCCACCCCGGTGTGGGAACGCCCCGCAGGTTTGGGGGTGGGGGAGCGGCCCGCAGAATCAGGCGCGGGGGACTCGTGTGGAGCTTGTGCCCCGGGGTGGCGTCCCAGCGGGTTGTCGCGCGGGCCGTGCGCAAAATGGCGGCGGGAATCTCGTCAGTGAACGCCCAGCGGGTTGTCGCGCGGATCGTGCGCATCCGCTCGAGGAATCCTCGTTGGTGGCGACCTAGCGGGTTGTCACGCAGGCCCGCGTGCGTACGCCTAAGTGAAAGGTCAGTAGAGCGAGCCGGGGGCGGCACAGACGGGCCCGCACGCGGGCCCAGACGCGGGAAGCGGCCCGCAGATTCGCGGCAGAGCGGGAACGATTTTCAACTAGCGGCGTAGGAACCCGGGCAGTAATCGTTTGAGCCCATCCTGGCGCGGCGACTAGATTAGGACCCAAGCTTTCAGGAGGAAATCATGCTGGCAGACATCTACGACCTGGCCACTGCGGCACAAGCCGAAGGCAAGGGCCTGGGTGCCTTCAACGTCGTCGTTCTAGACCACGCTGAACAGTTCGTGGCCGCCGCCGAGGCCGTGGGCCAGCCCGTCGTCCTCCAGGTCAGCGAGAACGCCGTGAAGTACCACGGCGCCCTCGCCCCGCTGGGCCAGGCCGTCCTGGCCATCGCCCGCGACGCCAGCGTGCCGGTGGTGGCCCACCTGGACCACGCCGAGAGCGTGGACCTCTGCCACGAGGCCGTGGAGCTCGGCTTCAACTCCGTCATGTACGACGGCTCCAAGCTGGACGACGCCACCAACCGCGCCACCACCGCCGAGGTCGTGAAGTTTTGCCACGCCGCTGGCGTGCGCGTCGAGGCCGAGCTCGGCGAGGTGGGCGGCAAGAACGGGGTACACGACCCCTCCGCCCGCACCGACCCGCACGACGCCGCCGTCTTCGTGGAGGCCACCGGCGTCGACCTGCTGGCCGTCGCCGTGGGCTCCTCCCACGCCATGACCACCCGCGGCGCCGCGCTCGACAACGACCTGATCGCCGCCATCCGCGCCGCCGTCCCGGTGCCGCTGGTGCTCCACGGCTCCTCCGGCGTCAGCGACGAGGGCATGGTGGCCGCCATCAAGGCCGGCATGACCAAGATCAACGTCTCCACCCACCTCAACAAGCTCTACACAGCCGCCCTGCGCGAGTACCTCGCTGCCAACGAGAGCGTAGTTGACCCGCGCAAGTACATGGGCGCCGGTAACGTCGTGGTGCGGGCCGAGGTGGAGCGACTCCTGCGCCTCTACACGGGACAGGGCGCGTGACTAACACCCTGTTAAGCCCTCGCCTGCCGCGCCCCTGGAGCTTCCAAGGTGACAGTGAAAGCAGCGGGCGAGGTGAGCCGAGCGGCCAGGCGGTAACGTCGTCCATCCAAGGCGAAGAGCCGCGCAGGCGGCAGCGAATCGGCATCATGGGCGGCACGTTCGACCCGATCCACCACGGCCACCTAGTGGCCGCCAGCGAGGTGGCGCACGAGTTCTCGCTCGACGAGGTCGTGTTTGTTCCCGCTGGCGAGCAGCCCTTCAAGAAGGGCCGCAAAGTGGCGCCCGCAGAGCACCGCTACCTGATGTGCGTCGTCGCCACGGCCGCCAACCCGAGATTCTCCGTCTCACGGGTTGACATCGACCGGGGTGGCACCACTTACACAATCGACACGCTGCGAGACATCCGCGCCGTCCGGCCGGACGCCGAACTCTTCTTCATCACCGGCGCCGACGCCCTCGAGCGCATCATGGAATGGAAAGACGTAGACGATCTCTTTAGACTTGCGCACTTTGTGGGCGTCACCCGCCCCGGACACGAGATGGACACCCGCAAGCTCACCGATCTGGGCGTGTGGCTGGTGGACATCCCCGCCATGGCGATCTCCTCCACCGACTGCCGCAAGCGCGTGGCAAAAGGAGGGCCGGTCTGGTACCTGGTGCCAGATGGCGTGGTCCAATACATAGCGAAGTTTGACCTATACGGGGACAATTGAGCCGGGTGCGCAAAATGCGCCCGGCAGGAGGAATTGATGACTGAACAGCCGCGATTGACGCGCCGCGAGCTGCGCGCCCGTGAGCGTGCCGCCGAACGCGAGCTGCGCGCCCAAGGCGATGCCGAACTGGCTGCCGCTGGCGTGGCTGCCCGCGAACGCCTGGCCGCCCAGGGCCGGGGTGAGTTCGCCGCCGACGCTGCCGCCCCCACCGCTACCGCCGCGCCCGTGGTGCCCTCCGCTCCTACCCAGTTAGCGGGCGCGCCCGGCGCCGCTGCGCCCAGGAACGCCAGTGCGGCCGCCGCTCCGCTGGCTGGTGCTGCCGCAGCGCCCAGCTCCCGCCGTGACCTGCGTGGCGAGGTAACCAGCCGCATCGACTTGGGCGAGAAGGGCGCGCCGGCCCCGGCGGGTACCGGCGCGACCGGCGCTTCCGCTGCAGTGGGCGCGGCCCGGGCCGCCACCCAGGCCGGGCCGGCTCCCGCCACCCTGGCTCCCGCGCAGCCGGCAGCTCAGCCCGCCGTGCAACCTGGCGCGTCCGCCGTAACGCAGGTTGTTGCGCAGGGTGTGGCGCAGCCCGGCGCGGTTTCCGCACCGGGTGCAGCTGATGTGGAAGACGACGGCGAGGCCACCACCGCATTCTCCCCGGACGAGATCGTCGAGCTCAAGGAGGCCCCGCGCCCGGGTGGCGCGCCAGCCGCCGCCCCCAACACCCCCTCCCCGGACGGGCCGCGCGTGCCCTCCCGCCGCTCGCTGCGCGAGCGCCGCGTGGAGCGCGAGGTCGCCTGGGAAGGCGAGCAGGAGCAGACCGCCCGCCGCCGCGTCGTGACCTCCGTGCCGCGCTCCTCCGGGGTACGTACGGTGGACTCCACCGGTCACCTCACCGGTGTCATCCCCACCGTCCAGGTCTCCACCGGCAACGACGGGGACCCGGCCACCCTGGCCGGCCTGTCCTTTACCGGCGACGACGGCCAGGCCCCGCTGCCGCCCACCGGATCCCTGCAGGCGGTCACTGGCGCGGCTGCGGCCGCCCTCGCCGCCGACGCGGCTGGGGAGACCCAGCAGGACGAGGCAGACCTGAGCGCCCAAATCAACTGGGGCCCGATGACCGCCCCGCCCAGCCCGGCGGAGGCGCAGGAGTCCCCGACCGGAGGCGTCTTCGCCCCCGTCGTCGAGGCCGCCGCAGCCACAGAGCCCGCAGCGGAGGTCGCCCACAGCCTGGACAGCGCCCTGCAAGGCGAACCCAGCCGCGCTGGCTTCTCCGACCTGGTCAGCGGTGCAGTGGACCCCACCACCCCGGGCGGCACCAACGCCGTCTTTGACCCCGCTACCTCGCCCTTCGCGCCCGTAGGCGCAGAAGAGGGCGAGACCGCAGCGGAGGCGCCAGCGGGAACGTCGTCCCCCGAAACCAGCGAAAACGACACCCACCTGCCGGCGGGCGAGCGCGTGGCCTCCCCCTACGGCGCCGGATTCACCACCGGAGAGGCGCACGCCCAGGTAGGTAACATGCAAGCCGACCTGCGCCGTCTGGCCGGTCCGCTGCCCACCAACGGCGAGGAGTCCCCCCAGGACGCCGCCGCTCCCCGTAACCTCAAGTGGCTCTGGATCCTGGTGGCCATCGCCGTGGCAGCCGTTGCAATCACCGGAATCGTCATCGGCATGCGCAAGGCGGCAGGAGTCGCCGACGCTCCCGCCAACCACCCTGTGGCGGCAGCACACGTAGAAACAACGAATTGGAGTATGTAAGTGGCAGCTGAACTAGAGGCAATCGAAGCAACCCGCGCAGCAGCCCGGGCGGCCGCAGCCAAGAAAGCAGCCTCGATCGTTGCCCTCGACGTTTCCGAGCGAATCGTCCTCACCGACGTGTTCCTCGTGGCCAGCGCGGACAACGAGCGCCAGGTGCGCGCGATCGTCGACGCGATCGACGAGGAGATGCACAAGCGCGCCATGAAGACCCTGCGCCAGGAGGGCGTGCTGGAGGGCCGCTGGGCGCTGCTGGACTACGGCAGCGTTGTGGTCCACGTGCAGCACGAGGAGGACCGCGAGTTCTACGCCCTGGAGCGCCTGTGGAGCGACTGCCCGGCCATCGAGCTGGACCTGGAGGGCGTAGAGATCGAGGCCGACCCGCTGGACCTGGACGCCTACCTGTACGGCGGGGCCAACCAGGGCTGAGCTTCGGGCCGTCTGCGGACGGTTGGGCTAAGGGCGGGGCGCGAGTGCGCCCCGCCCTTAGCCGTGCCCGGGGGAGTGCTGCGTGTGGTGCTCGTGGCGGGTGCGGGCCCGGGGCGGGGCCGTGGCCGGGGTGGGTTTGTTGGCGTTGGGGGAGTTTGTTGGCGTTGGGTGATGCTGGTGGGTTGGGGGAGGCCTCCACGGCCCAGTG
>JAUMWR010000006.1:7407-56057 GCA_030529545.1 Buchananella hordeovulneris | reverse complement strand
TTGGCCCGGGTCAGCGGGAGCGGTGGTGGCATCCCCCGGCGCGGGAGCGGGGCAGTTCAACTTCGTCGGGTCCACGAGCGTGAACATCTCCGAGGCGCCTAGGAACTTCGCCTTCTGCAGCTCGCCATTCTGCATGCGAACTGTTTCCCACTCAGCATTGGGGTACTTGAAAACGGCGGCGTCGTTGTTGAACCAATACGACTTGATCGTCACGTTCTTGCCGTAGGCAAAAGCAGCCTTCGGCTCGACCTTGAGAATGTCTTGCGGTTCGCCTGTGAGCAGGAGCTGGCGGTTCTTGGTGGGAATTTGCTTGAGCGCCAACGCCTCGCCTTCGACGAAAACGACGAATCGGTAGTTGGCCTTGTACGCGTCAGGCGTGAACCCAGTGACCTGAATGAGGTTGGTCTTGTTATCGCACGTTGCCGGGGTCACCGTAATCTGCGGCACTGCCGGCGGCTGTGGCTCTGCAGCCGAGAGAGCGGAGGTGGAGACTCCGGCGTGAATCGTGAGGGCGAGCGCGCCGACGGCAAGCGCTGCCCCGAGCTTCTTCAGCATCGTTTTTCCTGTTCAATGAGGGATCATTGGGCTGTGCTAGGTACGGCGCGAAACAACAAACGCCGTTTCAGTCCACCTAGTCAACTGGCAGCTTAGCGAACCTCTTTGAAAATGTGACTCGTTCACAGCAAAATCACACGAAACTGTATAGAAACTCAGATGTTTGAATTCGGAAATGAATTCTCAATCTTGTGCAGCGCGAAGGTGGGCAGCCCTATTCCACACTGCAAGAAGCGGGCGTAGTTGCTCACGCAGCCCCGCAACGTCGGCATGGTTTTGTAGCAGGTGCGTAGCCACAAGTCGTCGCTCTTCGCTGCTTGCCTGGTGCTGCATCCGTGCGGTGGCCTGCTCAGGCGGCAGTCCGCGTCGGGAGAGCCGTTCCAGCCGTAGAGCTAATGGCGCTTCCACCACCATAACCGCGTCGAAGTCATCTGCGGCACCGGTCTCCACAAGGAGAGGAAGGTCGTAGACGCCCACCACTCCACTCGGGAATGCCGCGATCTGCCGAGTGACTTCGGCCTGGATGCGCGGGTGCAGGATCCGTTCCAATCTCTTCCGCGCCTGTTCGTTGCCAAAGACGAGCCTGGCAAGTGCAGGTCTGTCCAACTCCCAGCTCGGAAGCAAAACCTCGGGCCCAAATTCCGCAGCGATCTCACCAAGCGCCCCGGTCCCAGCCTCCACTACCCTGCGAGCCACCTCGTCCGCGCTCACCACGTAGCAACCAGCCTCGGCGCAAAGGTTAGCCACGGTGCTCTTGCCGGCACCGATGCCGCCGGTCAGCCCCACCAAGAAGATGTCACTGCGGTACTTGTTTACCCGCAGGCCGCCCACGGTCACTCCTTGCTGTTGCGCGCGGGCCTGCCCCACCAATCCTCGTGGGCGCACAGCTCGGAGATAAGGTCACCGACCAGCTCTGCGGGGGCGATCTCAGCAGGCGGAATATGCAAGAAGAGGGTAGCGCCCTCGCCCCGTTCGTCTGCCTCCTGCGTGATCACGGCGAGCGCGGCGTTGCACAGGTACCGGCCCGCGTCCGCAGAGCTGGTTACCGGCAGCGGACCACCCACCCGCGCCTCGTCACTCAGGGCCGCTACTGCGGCGTCTACGTCAAAGCGGGCCTCCCACTGCGTGGCACCGCCGGGGATTACCTGCACCTCGCGCGGTAGCTCCCCATCGACGTCAGTAGCGTGCTGCGCAAACTCGTTGAAAGCGAGCGTCTCCAGTTTGAGAGTTTGCGCGGTGTTGTCTACCCCAACGCAGATGGTCAACGCCGGGCGGTGGGCCGCAAGTAGTTCCTTCAGCCTGGGCAAGGTGCGCCTGTAGGAGACCGGCAGGACCTCAAAGACGACCTGCCGGGAGGTGGCCAGCTTCTCCGGCGACTGCGCGAGCATTTCCACTGCGCGGCCGGAGGGGTTTACCTCCACCCCGGGGAAAGGGCCGTAACCGGTAACGAGAATCGGGGCAGAATCGCGCATGTCCTTCAGCTTAGTTCAGGGCCAAGGCGGCCCGCAAAGACACTGCCCCGCACACAAAAAGCGGGGAGGGCGCCCCGCAGGACGCCCTCCCCTACCTAAACCGGGAATCAGTTACCGGTCAGCTTCTCGCGCAGCGCAGCCAGGGCCTCGTCGGAGGCCAGGGTGCCAGCGGACTCCTCGGTGGAGGAGGAGTAGGAAGCCGGAACCTCGGCCTCGGCGGCAGCGGCGGCGCCAGCCTCCTCGGCGGCGGCCTGAGCGGCCTCAACCTGAGCCTTGTGGGCCTCCCAGCGGGCATGGGCCTCAGCGTACTGCTGCTCCCAAGCCTCACGCTGCTTCTCGAAGCCAGGCAGCCACTCGTTGGACTCCGGGTCGAAGCCCTCCGGGTACTTGTAGTTGCCCTGCTCGTCGTACTCGGCGGCCATGCCGTAGAGGGACGGGTCGAACTCCTCGGAGGCCAGGTCCAGGCCCTCGTTCGCCTGCTTCAGGGACAGGGAGATGCGGCGACGCTCCAGGTCGATGTCGATGACCTTGACGAATACCTCTTCGCCCACCTTGGCGACCTGCTCGGGCACCTCGACGTGGCGGATGGCCAGCTCGGAGATGTGCACCAGGCCCTCGATGCCGTCCTCGACGCGAACGAAAGCACCGAACGGAACCAGCTTGGTGACCTTACCCGGCACAACCTGGCCAATGGCGTGGGTGCGGGCGAAGGCCTGCCACGGGTCTTCCTGGGTGGCCTTGAGGGACAGGGACACACGCTCGCGGTCCATGTCGACGTCCAGCACCTCGACGGTGACTTCCTGGCCGACCTCGACGATCTCGTTCGGGTGGTCGATGTGCTTCCAGGACAGCTCGGAGACGTGGACCAGACCGTCTACGCCACCCAGGTCCACGAAGGCACCGAAGTTGACGATGGAGGAGACCACACCGGAGCGAACCTGGCCCTTCTTGAGGGTCTGCAGGAAGTGGGAGCGGACCTCGGACTGGGTCTGCTCGAGCCAAGCGCGGCGGGAGAGAACCACGTTGTTGCGGTTCTTGTCCAGCTCGATGATCTTGGCTTCGAGCTCCATGCCCACGTAGGGCTGGAGGTCGCGGACGCGACGCATCTCCACCAGGGAGGCGGGGAGGAAGCCGCGCAGGCCGATGTCGATGATCAGACCGCCCTTGACGACCTCGATCACGGAACCGGTGACAACGCCGTCCTCTTCCTTGATCTTCTCGATGGTGCCCCAGGCGCGCTCGTACTGGGCGCGCTTCTTGGACAGGAGCAGACGACCTTCCTTGTCCTCCTTCTGGAGAACAAAGGCCTCAACCTCGTCGCCGACGGCAACAACCTCGGAGGGGTCAACGTCGTTCTTGATGGACAGCTCGCGAGAGAGGATTACGCCCTCAGTCTTGTAGCCGATGTCGAGGAGAACCTCGTCGCGGTCGACCTTGACGATCGTGCCGGTGACGATGTCGCCGTCGTTGAAGTACTTGATGGTGCCATCGATGGCAGCGAGGAGGTCCTCAGCCGAGCCGATGTCGTTAATAGCGACCTGCGGGGCCGACGAGGGGGTAGAGGTGGTCAAGAGAACTCCGATGGATTTGGATAGTGTTTTCAATGGACGTGCGGGAACGCGCCTGCGCCCACGCGATCCCTAACGCTAGCAGAAACAGTGGCTGGCCGCTAGGAATGCGATACTGCGCGCATGAGTGTCGAGTTCGAATCGATCATCGGCGGCTATAGACAGCTCTCCCCCGCCGAGCAGTCCGCTTCCGTCGCCGCCACCGCGCAGTGGTGGGACGAGGAGGCCCAAGACTACTACCGCGATCACGGCGCCACCCTGGGAGACACGGAGCTCCACTGGTGCCCGGAGGGGCTGCGGGAGTCCGCCGCGCGCCTGTTGGGCGACGTGGCGGGTCGTGACGTGGTGGAGTTCGGGGCTGGCGCCGCGCAGGGGTCGCGCTACTTGTACGGGCAGGGCGCGCGCGTGGTGGCCACCGACATTTCGGCCGGGATGCTGGCGCAGGCGCGAGAGCTGAACGAGGACGCCGGGATCGATTTCCCGCTGTTGACGGCCGACGCCCGCGAGATCCCGCTCCCGGACCAGAGCGCTGACATTTGCTTTACCGCGCATGGCGGTATCGCCTTCGTGCCAGACCCGGTGCGGATTCACCAGGAGGCCGCGCGCCTGTTGCGCCCGGGCGGCCTGTGGGTGTGTTCGCTGCCCCACCCGGTGCGGTGGATGTTCCCCGACGTTCCCGGTGCGGCGGGTTTGACGGTGACGCGCTCCTACTTCAGCAACGACCCCTACGTGGAGCGCACCGAGTCCGGCCGGATCGTATACGCCGAATACCACCGCACCTTGAGTCAGCACGTGGCCGACGTTCTCGCCGCCGGTCTGGTTATCGAGGCCATCGATGAGCCGACCTGGTTGGCCGGCGATCTGGAGTGGAACGGCTGGTCGCGCCTGCGCGGCGAGCTAATGCCGGGCACGCTGATCATCAGCGCGCGCAAACCGGCGTGAGTCGGGTGTGGGGGACGCGCGCGGCCCCCACACCTTATTAGTGGCCCGCTTCGAGCCAGTTGCGGCCGATGCCCACGGAGACGTCCAGGGGTACCGACAGGTCTGCGGCTGCCGCCATCTCGGCGCGCACGAGCGCCTCCACCTCCTCGGCCTCGCCCGAGCCCACTTCGAGCACGAGTTCGTCGTGGACCTGCAGCAGCAGGCGAGACTTCAGCTCGCGCTCGCGCAGCTGGCGGTCGACTCCCAGCATCGCCAGCTTGATCAGGTCCGCCGCGCTGCCCTGGATGGGGGCGTTGAGTGCGGCGCGCTCGGCCATTTCCCGGCGCTGCCGGTTGTCGCTGGCCAGGTCCGGGAGGTAGCGGCGGCGCCCAAAGATGGTCTGGGTGTAGCCGTCCAGGGTGGCCTGCCGCACCACGGCCGCCAGGTACTGGCGCACCGCCCCGAACCGGGAGAAGTAGTCGTCCATGAGCTTCTTGGCCTCCCCCACGTCGATGCGCAGCTGCTTGGACAGACCGTAGGGAGACAGCCCGTAGACCAGGCCGTAGCTCATCGCCTTGATCTTGGAACGCTGCTCGCTAGAGACCTGCCCGGGTTCGATGTGGTAAACACGCCCGGCCACGAAGGAGTGGAGGTCCTCGCCGCTGTTGAACGCCTCGATCAGCCCCTCATCGCCGGAGAGGTGGGCCATGATGCGCATTTCGATCTGCGAGTAGTCTGCGGTGAGCAGGTATTCGTAGCCCTCGCCCACTACGAAGGCCTGGCGCACGCGCCTGCCCTCCTCGGTGCGGGCGGGTATGTTCTGCAGGTTGGGCTCCAGCGAGCTCAGGCGCCCGGTGGCGGCGGCCGTCTGCTGGAACGTCGTGCGGATGCGCCCGTCGTCCTGCACCGCCTTGGCCAGCCCCTCCACGTTCTGCCGCAGCTTGATGCGGTCGCGGTGGGCCAGCAGCGCGGCCAGGAACGGGTGGGCCGTCTTCTCTGCCAGATCTCGCAGGGACTCGGCGTCGGTGGAGTAACCGGTCTTGGTACGGCGGGTCTTGGGCAGGCCCAGGTCCATGAAGAGCAGCTCCTGGAGCTGCTTGGGGCTGGAGAGGTTGACCTCCTTGCCGATCGACTCGTAGGCCGAGCGCGCTGCGGCCTCCACCCCCGCGTCCAGCAACTGGCGGCGCTCCTCCAGCATGGCGGCGTCGGCGGCGATGCCGGCGCGCTCCATGCTGGCCAGCACGAAGGAGATGGGGATCTCCATGTCCCGCAGCAGCCCGGCGGCGCCGCGCTTTTCCACCTCCGGCCCCAGGACCCGGTGCAGGCGCCAGGTGGCCAGGGCCTGCGCGAGCGCGGCGCTGCCGCCCTCGATGTCCAGCAGGCCGTCGTCCTCGGTCAGCAGCTCGGCCAGGTAGCGTTCGGCCAGCTCCGGCAGGTCGTAGCGCCGCCCGTCGGGGAAGCAGAGATAGGCCGCCAAGGCGACGTCGTCCACCACGTTGCCCAGCTGGTACCCGCGGGCCGACAGTGCGTGGACGGCGGCCTTCGCGTCGTGCGCCACCAGCGGGGCGGTGCGCAGGAATTCGCTCAGCTCGCCCTCCTGGGTGGGGTCCAGGACCACTAGGTCCCAAAAGAGGCTCACCCGCCCGTCGCTCAGCGCTACTCCGGTGCAGTCGGCCGCGAACGGGCTGGGCACGCCGTTGCCCTCGACGCTCATGCCCAGCACCGTGCGGGACTCCTGCCACGCGCGCAGCTGGGCGGTGACCTCCTCCGGCTTGGCGGTAGCCACCCGCACGAGGGTGGCGGGCGTGGTCAGGTCCTCGCCGCTCGCCTGGTCGCCCTCCTCCGGCGCGCCGGTGCTCGCCTGAGCCGCGCCTGCCGTGGGGGCAACCTCGGCGGCGGTTTGCTCCCCGGGGCCGCTGCCGCCGCGTGCCGGGAGCTGGCGCAGGGCGTGCTCGCGCAGTTGGCGAAACTCCAGGGCGTCGCAGACCGCGTGCACGCGCGTCGCGTCGGCGCCCGCCGGTACCAGGTCCGCCCACCCCACCGGCAGCGCCACGTCCGTGAGCAGGCGGTTGAGGCGGCGGTTGCGCTCCACTGCCGGGATGGCCTCGCGCAGCGCCTCGCCGCGTTTGCCCTTGATCTGGTCGGCGTGGGCGATCACGCCGTCCAGGCCGTCGTACTGGTTGATCCACTGGGCCGCCGTCTTGGGGCCCACGCCCGGCACACCTGGCAGGTTGTCACTGGCCTCGCCCACCAGGGCGGCCAGGTGGCGGTAGCGCTGCGGAGTGACACCGTAGCGGGCCTCCACCTCCTGCGGCGTCATGCGGCGCAGCTCGGAGACCCCCTTGATCGGGTAGAGCACCGTCACCTCGTCCGTGACGAGCTGGAAGGTGTCTCGGTCGCCTGATACCACGTAGACCATCGCCCCGGCCTCACGGCCTTGGCGGGCCAGCGTGGCCAGGATGTCGTCGGCCTCGAAGCCCTCGCGTTTCAGGTGGGCGATCCCGAAGGAGTCCAGCACCTCCTCGATCAGCTCCACCTGGCCAATGAACTCCTCCGGGGTCTTCTCCCGCGTGCCCTTGTACTCCGGGTACTCCTGCGTGCGGAACGTGTGGGAGCTCGCGTCGAAGGCCACCGCCACGTGGGTGGGCTTTTCCTTCTCCAGCAGGGAAAGCAGCATCCGCACAAAGCCGTGGACGGCGTTGGTGTACTGCCCCGTGGAGGTGACGAAGTTGTCCACCGGGAGGCCAAAGAAGGCGCGGAAGGCCATCGAGTGACCGTCGATCAGGAGTAGTCGTGGAGTGCTCACACGTGTAACCCTAGGCCCCATGACCACTCCCGCGCTCCCGTTGCCCGATTCGTACAACGCCGCCGCAGCCACTGCGGCCACCCCACAGGAGGCCGCCCGCCTGGTGGAACTGGGTGAGCTGGCCGAGCACATGGGGATAGAACTGCTTGAGCTCTCCCCCGATTTCGCGGTGGCCACGATGCCGGTAGCCGGCAACCGCCAGCCCCTGGGCGTTCTCAACGGCGGCGCCTCCGCCGTGCTCGCGGAGACGGTGGCATCCATCGCCGCCCGGCTGCACGCCTTCCACGTGGGCGGGCATGCCGCCGTGGGCGTGGATTTGTCCATCACCCACCACCGTCCGGTGCGTGAGGGACTGGTGCGCGCCGAGGCCACCGCCCTCCACCGGGGGCGCACCACCGCTTGCTACGAGATCGTTTTGTCCGACGCTGCCGCCCGCCGCACCGCTACGGCCCGCCTGACTCTGGCCGTTCTGCGCGGAGCTTGAGCACCTTCTGCACGCCCACCACGACAAAGGCGGCCAGCGAGCCCCACAGGAAGCCGAACACCCCGGACAGGGCGGTGTCCACCAGCCAGGTGGCCACCGGGCCAGCCGCCTCCACGGCGTGTACCATTGCCTCCACCCAGTGATGCAGGAACTCCACGTGCAGGTCGGCCAGGGACACGATCACGATGTGCCCACCGACCCAAAGCATGGCTACCGTGCCCACGATGCCGATGAAGTCGAAGACCTTGGGCATGACGCGCACTATCGTCTCTCCCATCTTTGCCCCGCTGCCGCCGCGCGTCACCAGTGCGGCGCCGAAGTCGTCCATCTTCACCAACAATGCCACCAGGCCGTAGACGAACAGCGTCATGAACAGCGCCACCGCCACCAGGATCGCCACCCGCATCGTGTTGGTCTCCTGCTGCAGCGAGGCCAGTGAGATCAACATGATCTCCGCGGACAGGATCAGGTCCGTGCGGATGGCGGAGGCCACCATGCGCTTCTCCAGTGCCTCCGCGCTCTCCTCCCCCTCACCGGCCGGACCGGCGTCGTGGTGCGCTAGCACGTGCATCTTCACCAGTACCTTCTCCGCGCCCTCGTAGCACAGGTAGGTTCCGCCCACTAGCAGCAGGATCGGCAGGGACCACGGCGCGAAGTAGGACAGCAGGAGCGCAGCAGGCAGGATGATCGCCAGCTTGTTGAGCAGGGAGCCACGGGCGATCCGCCAGATGATCGGCAGTTCGCGCGCCGGGGACAGGCCGCGCACGTACTGGGGCGTGACCGCCGTATCGTCAATCACCACTCCCACGGCCTTGGCCGAGGCCTTCGCGGCGCCGGCGGCAACGTCGTCCAACGAAGAGGCCGCGAGCTTCGCCATCGTGGCAATGTCGTCCAACAGCGCAATTAGGCCACCAGCCATAGCCCCAAATTCCCTTCACCCAAAACAAGTGCCGCCCCGGCACACCGGCCAGGGCGGCAACAGGATACGACGGCGTCAGCCCTTGGGCTTACCCAACTGCTCGATGACCGCGTCGGCCACCTCGCGCATCGTCAGCCGCCGGTCCATGGAGGTCTTTTGAATCCAGCGGAAGGCCTCGTTCTCAGACAAGTTCATCTCGCTCATCAGCAGGCCGCGCGCCCGGTCCACGCGCTTGCGGGTCTCGAAGCGGGTCTGCAGGTCGGCGATCTCGTCCTCCAGCGAGACGATCTCCTGGTAGCGGGCCAGCGCGATGTCGATAGCGGGCAGCAGGTCCGTCTCGCTAAAGGGCTTGGTCACGTAGGCCATCGCGCCCGCGTCCCGCGCGCGCTCCACCAACTCAGACTGGGAGAAAGCGGTCAACATGACCACGGCGCACGCGTTGTCCTTCAGGATTCGCTCTGCGGCGGTGATGCCGTCCATGATGGGCATCTTCACGTCCAGCAGCACAACGTCCGGCTCGAGCTCGGTGACCAGACGCACGGCTTCCTCGCCGTTGTCGGCTTCTCCGACCACCTCGTAGCCGGCGGCCTCCAGAATCTCCACGATGTCGAGGCGGATCAGGGTCTCGTCCTCAGCCACCACCACTCGGCGGGGCGTGTCCTCACGCCGGGGCGCGGACTGCTCGCCAGCACCAGCGATGATCTCATCAATCGACAGCGGTGTTTCCTCATTCACGTCCCCAATCCTAGACAGCAAGCACTGCAGATTTGGGAGAAACCACCCAAATTGCTCATTCGGGTGTGCACGCGCTAGTCTTTATCCCGCCGCGCCCCGGTGGCCCAACTGGCAGAGGCGAACGACTCAAAATCGTTAGGTTGTGGGTTCGAATCCCACCCGGGGCACGTATTTCGGAGGGTGAGACTGCTTTCGGGTGGTTTCACCCTCTGGAGTTTCTAGGGCCCGGCAGAATGCCCGGCACCACATTTCTTCCCGCCGGGGTTATCCCGCGATTGTCGGCGCGGTGGGCAAGCAAGTGGGCCGGAGGATCCGTTGATCTCCCGGCCCACTTTTGCGCCCGCCTTAGCGGTAGTCGGTGATGTCCCCCACGGAGTGAATCCGAATGGAGTTCGTGGAACCGGCCGTGCCCGGGGGCATACCGGCGCAGATGATGACCTGCTCGCCGTCGGCGGCCAGGTGGCACTCGCGCAGGGTGCGGTCCACCTGCTCCACCATGTCGTCCGTGTGCTCCACGTGCGGCACCTTGTAGGTCTGCACCCCCCAGGACAGGGCCAAGATGGAGCGGGTCTTCTCCAGCGGGGTGAAGGCCAGCAGCGGCACGTGGGAACGCCAGCGGGACAAGCGGCGGGCCGTATCACCGGACTGGGTGAAGGTGACCAGGTATTTGGCCTCGAGGCGCTCGCCCATGTTCACGGCAGCCTCGGTGATTACGCCACCCTTAGTCAGCGGCTTGGCACGGTAGGACGCGATCATGTCACCGCCCTTGTTCTCCACCTCTTCGATGATGTTGGCCATCGTACGCACAGCCTCGATCGGGTAGGCACCCACAGAGGTCTCGCCGGAGAGCATGACCGCGTCCGCGCCGTCCAGGATCGCGTTGGCGCAGTCAGAGGCCTCCGCGCGGGTGGGGCGCGGGTTCTGGATCATGGACTCCAGCACCTGGGTGGCCACGATGACGGGCTTGGCGTAGCGGCGAGCGAACTCGATGGCGCGCTTCTGCACCAGCGGGACCTCCTCGAGCGCCATCTCCACACCGAGGTCACCGCGGGCGACCATGACACCGTCGAAGGCGTCCACAATCTCCTGCAGCGCGGCCACGGCCTGCGGCTTCTCGATCTTGGCGATGACGGGGATGAAGATGTTCTCCTCGCGCATGACCTCGTGGACGTCCTCGATGTCCGCCGCGTTACGCACGAAAGACAGCGCGATGAAGTCGGCGCCCAGCTTCAGAGCCCAGCGCAGGTCGTCGCGGTCCTTGGCGGAGAGCGCGGGGACGGAGACCGCCACGCCCGGCAGGTTGATGCCCTTGTTGTTGGAGACGAAGCCCGGGACCTCGCAGCGCGTCACCACGTCGGTCTCCGTCACCTCCACCACGCGCACGGCGACGTTGCCGTCGTCGATCAGCAGGCGGTCACCGGGGCGGCAGTCGCCCGGCAGGCCCTTGAACGTGGTGCCCACGCGCTCCTTGGTGCCAAGGATCTCCTCGGTGGTGATCGTGAAGGTGTCACCCACCTCCAGGCGGTGCTTCTCGTCGTTCAGGAAGCGACCCAGGCGGATCTTGGGACCCTGGAGGTCAACCAGGACAGCGACCGCGCGGCCGGAGGCCTCAGCGGCCCGCCTCACGTTGCGGTAAACCTCTTCGTGGCCCTCGTGGGAGCCGTGAGAGCAGTTGATACGTGCAACATCCATGCCGGCGTCAACAAGCGCCTGGACCTGATCCGGGCTAGCCGTGGCAGGGCCAATGGTGCAGACAATCTTCGCGCTTCGCATAGCTACAAGCCTAGCCGAAAGCAAAGGGAACCCGTACGCAAGGACTCATTGCCTTGGCGGATTACTCTCAGCGGTCGGAGGCATCCTCCTTTTCCTGCTGCGCTGCCGGAACTCTCCCAGGCAAGTAAATGAATGCGGGGTTGGCGGACTCCGCTCCGCCCAGCGGATAGGGCGAAAAGTCACGCTCGCGGGCACCGTGACTTTCGTCCCGTTTGGACAGGCTGCTCACCGTGTCCTCGCCCTCCGCCCCCGGGCCATCAGCCACCTTGGCGGTTGCGGCGGCCAGCGCCGGCCACTTGCGGGTCGAGCCGCTGACGCCAGCGGCCACCGCCTGCTTGTGGAGCAGCCAGTAGATCACCAGCGCTATCAGCAGCGTGGGGAACACCAGCCACAGGTTCACACGGATGCCCAGGATGTATTCGCTCTTGTCAATCCGCAGGGTCTCGATGAAGGAACGACCCAGGGTGTAGCCGATCACGTAGAGCACAAACAGCTGGCCGGGCACCAGCCAGCGCCGACGCTCGATCCACAGCAGCACGCCGGCGATGAACAGGTTCCAGATGAGCTCGTACAGGAAGGTGGGGTGGAAGAGCGTTCCCTCCGCGTAGCCCGGCGGCAGGTGGGCGGCGTCGATCTCCAGCCCCCACGGTAGGGTGGTGGGCTTGCCGAACAACTCCTGGTTGAAGTAGTTGCCGAGGCGGCCGATCGCCTGAGCCACGATGAGGCCCGGCGCCAGGGCGTCAGCAAACGGGGCCAGGCGCAGGCCCCGGTAGCGCAGGTAAGCCCAGGCGCCCAGGCCGCCACCCACGACGGCGCCCCAGATGCCCAGGCCACCCTCCCATACTTTGACGATGTTGAGTAGAGAGCCGTTCGCACCGAAGTACTCCCCCGGCACGGTCAGTACGTAGTAGAGGCGACCGCCCAGGATACCGGCGGGCACCACCCAGATGGCCGCGTCGTAGAAGACCTCACCGTCTCCCCCGCGCTGGGCGTAGCGGCGCGAACCCCACCACACCGACAGGAAGATTCCCACCAGGATGAACATGGCGTAGGCGCGCAGCGGCAGCGGACCCAGATACCACACGCCCTGGGAGGGGCTTGGGATGGAGACCGGAAGAAGGCCTGGCATAGAGGCTCACCTTTTCTCTCTCGGCAACGTTTGCTCCCTCCAGCCTAGTCAGCCTGGCACTAAAGACCTATTCGCTGCCCTCGTGTGTTCGGTTTTGGCGCCCAAACCAGGGGTGGCCGCTGCCCGCTCCAGCGGGCGGGGCGTGAATTGTGCGGATTGTGAATGGTTCCAGCGAGTGAGGGGAGAGAGGCGAGAATCGATCGACGCGCGCCGGCGCGGCGCCCCCGAGGCGCAGTGCGCTCTTCTGCCCCAGCACCGCTATGCGTTCCCACCACGCCGCCGCTTGCGCCGCTAGTGACGGTTGGGGCCCAGCGACGGGTGGGTACAGGCAGAGATGAAGGCACGGATTGCAGCGGCCGGGTCCCCAGACTTCACTAGGGTCTGTCCCACCAGCACGGAGTGGGCGCCGGCCTTGAAGTAGGCGGCCACGTCGTGGGTGTCCCGCACGCCGGAGGCGGCCACCAGGGTCACGTCGCTAGGGATCACGTCCGCCACCTGCGCAAAGGTCGAGCGGTCGACCTCCAGCGTGCGGCGGTCGCGGTTGTTGATACCGATCAGTTTGGCGCCGGCGTCCACGGCCCGGCGGGCTTCCAGGCGCGAGTTGACCTCCACGCCAGCGGTCATGCCCAGGGAGTGAGTGCGCTCGATGAACGCTTCCAGCGCCGCCTGCTCCAGGGTGGAGACCACCAGCAGAACGCAGTCTGCCCCGTGGGCGCGCGCCTCGTGGATCTGGTAGCTGGAGAGGATGAAGTCCTTGCAAAGCACCGGGATGTCCACCGCGCGGCGCACGGCGTCCAGGTCCGCCAGGCTCCCTGCAAAGCTGCGCTCCTCGGTGGCCACGGAGATCATGGAGGCGCCGCCGGCCTCGTAGAGCTTGGCCAGCGTGGTCGGGTCCGGGATGTCGGCGAGCCAGCCCAGTCCTGGGGTGGCTCGCTTGACCTCGGCGATGATGGTGACCGGACCTGCCCCGCTGCGCAGCACCGGGATGACCTGGCGGGCGCTGGGCTGGCGGGCGGCGCGCTCCTTGATGACTTCGAGGGGGGTCAGGGCTTGGCGGCGCGCAACGTCCTGGCGCACGCCGGCCAGGATGCTGTCCAAGATGCTCACGGTAGCCCCTTCCTGGGCGCCACTACCGGCTAGAGCCCCAGCGCCCCCTTTACGCGGCTTACCCTACCGGGCCCAGCGCGTAGCGCTTGCATCGGCCCGGGGTACTGACGGCGCACTACCTGACTTGGCGCCCTAACTACCCGGCCCACTGCCCGGTGAAGAAGATGTTGGCCCAGAAGTCCATGGCCCAGGCAGACACGCCGAGGTAGACCACTGCCGCCACCAGCCGGACCCAGCGCAGCCACTGCACGCGGGGCTTGACCTGCAGCTCCAACTGCCCACCCGCCTGCGCCTTGTCCCCCAGCAGCTCGCCGATCAGGAGCCACAGCGGCAGCCAGTAGAGCATGGAGCGCGCGTAGGAGAGGTAGAAGTCTGAGAAGGAGAACGCCGCGAAGTTCAGCGTAATGAACACCAGTTCCGGCCATCGCTTGCGCATCAGCAGGTAGACCAGGAAGGGGGCGGTGAACAGCGCCGCAGCGAACTCGTATCTGAACAGCAGGTAGAAGAACGGGGAGGCCTCCACGCTGGTGGATCCCCACGTCGTGTTCAGCGCCTCCCAGGGCCAGTGGAAGCTACGAGGCCAGCCGGCCGCCTGCGCGTGCGACCAGCCCATCGGGTCGGAGGTCAGCCACCAGACGTAGAGGTGGTAGACGCCCGCCGCCAGGACCGGCACGGTCAACCACGCCAGGGCCCGCCTGCGCTCGGCCCAGTTCTTTGCCTCCAGCAGGGCGATCACCACCAGGGCCGCGATGACGAAGATACCAGAGACGCGGAAGACCGAGGCCAGCGACGCGAAAGCCGCCGCCGCGCCCCACTTGCCCCGGCGGGCCCGCTCCCACGCCCAGAAGAACGCAGCGGTGAAGGGCCCCTCGGTGTAGCCCACAAACGCGAAGACGCCGGCAGGGGCCACCAGCCAGGCCAGCGCGGCCCAGCGCCCACTCAGGCGCCCGAGCGCCAGGGCCGCAAAGAGCGCACTGATGTTGGCGATCAGCAGGCCGGCCACCGTGGCGGAGATGCCCAGTTTGCCGAGCAACCACATCGAGACAGGCAGGCCGGGGAAGAATGCGATGAGGTTGGGGTCGACGTTCGGATAGCCCACCTCTGCGATCTCGATGAAGTGGTGGACGTCCCACTGCTTGACCACGTCCAACAGCTGCTAGCCGTTCTCGCTGGCCACGCTGGAGGCACCGGAGAACAGCAGCACGCGGGTAAGCACCCACGCGCCCAGGATCCAGGCCACGCCCTCGCCGGACAGGAGGCGGCGCACCGCAGCCCAGGCGCGCGTACCGGCGCCCTCGCCCCGCTTGCCTGCCCCCTCGACCGGGGTGCCGTCCTCGCTGCTCGCCACGCCGACGGCAGTTTGCTCCGCCTCGGCAGCACCCATCGCAGCTTCCGCTCCGCCTTCTGCGTCTACTCCCGCCACCGCGCCGGCCAGGTCTGCCGCAGCAGAGCCGACCTCTGCGGGGAGCGCTCCCCCAGCCTCGAAGCAGGTACGGGTGCCGGTGTGGCAGGCCGCCCCCACTTGCTCGACGCGGACCAGGAGCGTGTCCCCATCGCAGTCCGTGTGGACGGACTTGACGTACTGGCGGTGCCCAGAGGTGTCTCCCTTGCGCCAGTACCCCTGGCGAGAGCGGGACCAGAACCAGACACGGCCGGTGGTCAGCGTGCGGGCGAGCGCGGTGTGGTTCATCCACGCCACCATGAGCACGTCCTCGTTGTCCGCGTCTTGGATTACCGCGCAGATGAGTCCGTTGGAATCGAATTTGAGTTTGGCGGCGAGCTCCGCCGGGATGGCGTCGGGGTCCGACGTTTCTACCGCCGACGCCTCGACTGCCGGTCCTTCGAGTGTTGCTTCCTCGAGCGACCCTCCCTGTGCTGCCGCCCCTTCGAGTGCGGCCGCCGCGTTCTGCCCCGCCGTGTTATCGGTGGCTGCCTCGTCGACCCGGCCGGGCCCGAGGGTCATCTGCCGGACTCCTTTGCGGTGAGACGCACTAGGTGGCCGGCCGCGTGGAGGGCCTGCTTGACCTCGTTGATCGTGAGGGTGCCGTAGTGGAAGACGGAGGCGGCGAGCACGGCGTCGGCCCCGGCGTCGGCGGCGGCCACGAAGTGCTGGGTGGCGCCCGCCCCGCCGGAGGCGATGACGGGAACCTTTACCTCCTTGCGCACGGCGGCGAGCATTTCGAGGTCGAATCCCTCGCGCACGCCGTCTGCGTCCATGGAGTTCAGCAGGATCTCGCCCACGCCAAGCTGGGAGGCCTCGTGGACCCACTCAAGCGCGTCCTTGCCGCTGGAGCGCTTGCCGCCGTGGGTGGTCACCTCGTAACCGGAGTCGGTGGGGCCGCGGCGAGCGTCGACGGAGAGGACCACCACCTGGTCCCCGAAGCGGTCCGCAATGCGGGCTAGGAGGCTCGGATCGGCCAGCGCGGCGGTGTTGACGCCCACCTTGTCCGCGCCGGCCCGCAGCAGGCGGTCCACGTCCTCGACGCTGCGCACGCCGCCGCCTACGGTGAGCGGCACAAACACGTTCTCTGCCGTGCGGGCGACGATGTCCAGCGTGGTGGCGCGCCCCTCGATGGAGGCAGAGACGTCCAGGAAGGTGATCTCGTCGGCACCCTGCTCGGAGTAGCGCTTGGCCAGCTCCACCGGGTCGCCCGCGTCTCGCAGGTTGGAGAAGTTAACTCCCTTGACGACGCGACCACCGTCCACGTCCAGGCAGGGGATGACCCGCAGTGCCACCGTCATTACAGCTCCTTTCGCCAGCATAAGGGTAGCCTTTGGGCATGTTTTGGCCAGCCCCTGCTCGCATTCTTGAAATAGACCGCGCGCCGGCGGTGTTGGCCGCCGCCCTCCCGCCCCGGGGAGTGCTGGTGATTGGTGGCAATTCCGGGGCTGGCAAGTCCACCCTCGCCACCGCTGTGCTGGACCTGCTGGGCCCGGCGGCGGTGAAGTGGGAGCTGGAGCTCGCCTACCTGGGCTGGCGGGGTTTGGAGGCCGGCACGCGGGGATTTGCACGCGCGCTCGGGCGGGCCCTGTGCCACGGTCGCGCGGACCTCACCACCTTCGATTGGCTCGCCATGCGCCCCGGCCCGGCCGCTCGCCTGCTCCACCCCGCGCGCCTGCGCGGCCCCGTGGTTATTGAGGGGGTGGGGGCCGACGTTGCCTTGGGACGCTACGCCGACGTCGTGGTGCGCGTGGAGGCGCCCGGAGCCGAGCGCCGCCGCCGCGTCGATAACCGGGACGGGTATTGGGGCGACCTCTGGCAGCGCTGGGCGGCAGACGAGCAGGCCCAGCGGGCCCGCGCCGGCGGCTGCACCGCGCGCCAGCAGTTCTTGATCTACTCCTGAGCGGGCTCGGCCTGCTCTGCGATGGCCAGCAGGTCCACCATGGCCAGCACGTCGCCGGAGCCGTCGGCCAGCTCGGCGGGCACGGAGAACACCAGGCGACTGCCCACCTCGCGGTCCGTCAGCGCCTCCGCCAGGCCGGGCTGGAGGGTGTCCAGCTTTACCTTCTGGGGGCCGGCCTCGGCGTAGCTGGACTTGTGCAGCGTGCCGTCCCAGCCCATGAGCGCGAACTGGAGCACCACCGTGTCCCCCAGAGTGACCTGCTCCCCTGTGCCCGGGATCAGCTCCTCCACCTTCACGATCGGGGCGGCCTTCCCGGTCGGTTTCAGCACCGGAGTGCCCTCCAGGGTGAAGGTGACCATGCTGGACAACGTCGGCGCCTGCCCGTCGGGCGCCGCAGTGGGGGCGCTGCTTGGCGCCGCGTCCGCTGCCTCGCTGGGGCTAGATGCACCCGGCTGGCTGGGCGCGGAGGCGAGCAGGCTGGGCAGGATGTCCACCACTGCGAGCTCCTGGTAGGCCCGGCCCTCCTCTTCCACCGGGGTCATCAGCAGCAGGCGCGTGCCCTCGGGCCGCCCCGCCACGGCGGAGAAGATGGTGGGCCCCAGATTCTGCGTGGTCGCCTCCACTACTTCGATCCGCGGGCGCTGGCCGGCCATGGTTTGGCGGCCGGTGGACCCATCGAAGGTGGTGATAGCTAGCACCACCCGCGCGTCCTCTCGCACCACCTTGCCGAACCCGCTCTCAACCACTCGCACCTGGCCCGGCAGGGACAGTGGCAGCTCGGTAGGCAGGCTGAGCGTGGGCAACGCACCGAGGCGGCCCGTTACCTCCACGCCCGCCAGCGAGGGCGGCGCACCATTTTGGGTAGCCGGCTTGGAAAGGTAGGCCTGCATTACCCCAACCAGGACCCCCACCAGCACAGCCAGCAGCGCCACAACGACCCACACCAAGAGCTGGGAGCGTCGCCGCAGCGGGCGCGGACGGCTCGCGCGCGGCGGCCCGTCCTTGACGGCGCGCCGCGAGTCTTTTCCGGCTCCGGGCGCGCCGTTCTCGGTCCCGGCGGTGGCGGCTCGCAGTGCGCGCCGGGAGGGCAGCGGGGAGTTGGGCTGGTCGTTCATAGCACTAGCATCGCCGCAGTCGTGGCGGGCCCGTTTCCTTCCAGGTTGTCGATGAGCTGCTCCACCTCGGCGTTGGCGGTCTCCCACGGGTCTGCCAGGGTGATCGCCTGCACGGAGCGGTCCTGCAGGCGCAGCGTCGTCCAGTCCACCGCGAGGTCACGCCTGCTGCGCTGGGCGGCGGCGATGGCCCGGGCGCGCAGGCTGGCGCGCGTGGCGGGTGCCTCGGTGCGGGCGCGCTCCACGTCCGCCGCTCTGGTCAGGCGGCGCAGGGCGCCGACCGCCTCCAGGCGGGGGCGCAGGCCGTTGCCGGTGATGTCGTGGTAGGCCAGCTCCAGCATCTCCACCGACGGGTGGTTCAGCGCCACGCCGTGGCGCTCGCAGTGGCGGCGCAGCAGGCGGCCCTTGGCGACGTGGTCCAGGAGGTCCGCGACCTCGTCCTCGCGTCCGCCGCGCAGCGCGTCCACGCTCTTGGCCCACAGCTCGTGCCCCAGGCGCACCCACGGGTCGGGGTCCGCCGCCGCCAGGGCGGCGGTGCGCTCCACGTAGTGCGCCTGCAGCTCCAGTCCGGTCAGCCACTGGCCGTTCTTCAGCTCCACGCGCGCCTGCGGGGCGGCGGAGATGGCGCGCACGGCCCCGATGGGGTCCACCAGCTCCAGGTCGGTCAGCCGCGCGCCCTCCTCCAGGGCGCTCAGGACGAGCGCGGTGGAGGCGAGGTTGATGAGGTTGGAGCCCTCCGCCATCGAGGTGTCTGCGTTGATGATGTGCAGGCGGCGGTAGAGCTCGTGGTTGGCGTGGGGCTCGTCGCGGGTGTTGATGAGCGGCCGGGCGCGCGTCGTGGCGGCGGACACCACCTCGCTGACCACGTCGGCGCGCTGGGACAGTACGTAGGTGGCGCTGCCATCCTCGCCGCAGCAAACGTGCCCGGCGCCAGCCACCACCTGGCGGCTGACTAGGTGGGGCACCAACCCCATGACGCGGGCGCGGAAGTCGAAGCGGCGGCGGATCAGGTAGTTCTCGTGGCAGCCAAAGGAGGAGCCGGCGGAGTCCAGGTTGTTGCGCAGCAGGTGGATCGCTCCGGCCACGCCGCGCGCGTTCAGGCGCTGCGTGGCGCGGTGGGCCAGCTCCCCCAAGAGCTCGCTGCCAAAGCGGTCCTGCACCAGCACGTCCCCCAGCAGGGCGCACTCGGCGGTGGCGTACTCCGGGTGGGCGCCGACGTCCAGGTAGAGCCTGCCCCCGTTGGGCAGGAACATGTTGGCGCCCTTGGCCAGGCTCGGGTCGGCAAACAACTCCTGCGCGGCCTCCTCAGCGCTCAGCGCCTGGGCGGCGCTCACGTGGGTGATGCCGTACTCGACCTCTACCCCGACGATCCGCCGGCGCCCTCCCTCACCGCTCACTGACCGCCCTTTTGCACAAAGCCCTGCACAAAGGCTTGGGCGTCGGTGGCCAGCACCGAGTCGATGTCGTCCAGCAGCGCATCCAGGTCCACGTCCTTGGCCTGCGCCCGCAGCGGGCTGCCTCCCCCCGGCACGCTGCCCTCCTGGGGCATGGGCGCAAAGATCTGCTCGCTCATACTTCCTCCCTCAAAACATCGTAAGCCCGCTCCAACAGGGCAGGCAGCGCGGCTCCGCTGGCCTCCGGCAGGGCCACGCGGCGCAAGTACTCATCCCCCGGCAGGTCCAGGATCACCGAAGTCCACGAGGCGCTGACCACGGGCAGCTGCGCCACCGCGCGTCCGCGCACGGCCGCGCGCGTCTGGCACGGCGAGGCCGCCACGGCCGCCTCGATCTCCCCGGGCGTCAGTAAGTGGGCCACCCGCCCGGCGGCGTCCAGGCGGGCAACCAGGGAGCGCGCCGGGTCCAGGTCGTGCCACTGCAGGTCCAGGGCCGCCAGCTTCGGGTGGGCCCAGTCGCCGCCCAGGCGGGCGTGCATTCCCTCCAGCAGGGTCAGCTTGGCCACCCACTCCACGTACGGAGCGGCGGCGTCCCGGTCGGTCTCCAGCAGGTCCAGGACGTGGCCCCACCAGTGCAGGATCTCGCCGTTCTCCCCCTCGGTGGCGCGCTCGCCCAGCGCGCTGATGACCGCCTCGCGGTAGGCGCGCTGAATCTCGATCGCGGTGGCGGTGGCACCGCTTTGCAGCTCCAGGGTCGTGGCCAGCGTGGCGTCGTAGGAGATCTCGGTGACCGCGCGCAGCGGGCTGGCCAGGTTCAGGGCCTGCACCTCCAGGGGCACGCCGGCCTCGATCATGTCCAGTACCAGGGCGGTGGTGCCCAGGCGCAGGAAGGTGGAGAACTCGAACTGGTTGGCGTCACCGTTGATCACGTGCAGGCGCCGCCACTGGCGGGCGTCGGCGTGTGGCTCGTCGCGCGTGTTGAAGATGGGCCGGTTGAACGTTGTCTCCAGGCCGATGTCGTTCTCGATGAAGTCGGCGCGCTGGGAGAGCTGGAAGCCGGGGACCTGCGAGCGCTGCCCGCGCCCCAGCCTGCCGGTGCCGCACAGGATCGGGCGGGTGACCAGGAAGGGGGTGAGCACCGAGATCAGGTCATCCAGGTCCACCTCGCGGCGCACCTGGTAGTTCTCGTGGGAGCCGTAGGCCGCGCCCTTGCCGTCGGTGTTGTTCTTGTAGACGATCGTGCCGTCGCCCAGCGCCTGCGCCGCGCGCTGGGCCACCAGGTCGCCCGCGCGGTCCACGGCCACGGCGGCGCGGATGGAGTCGCACTCGCCGCCCGAGTACTCCGGGTGGGCGTGGTCCACGTAGAAGCGCGCGCCCGCCGGCGTGATCACCACGCCCGGGTGGGGCAGGGAGAGCTCGGCGCGGCTGGGGCGCGGCAGCGCAGTGGCGGTTGCCAACACCGCTGCCTCGATTTGCGGGGCCGACGTTCCCGCCGCCGCCCCTGCCTGGGCACCGCCCGGAAAGTTAGCCGGCGCGGCGGCCACGTGCACCCCGCCGCCCTGCTGGTGGGCGCTGGCGTCGGTGAGCTGGGAGGGGTGGGCCGCCGCCCGCTCCAGGCGCGTGCCGCGCAGGTCGTTGAGCGGGTCCTCGCCCGCGTAGTCCCAGCGCGTCACCGGCTTTTCCAGCAGCCCCGCGTAGGCCTCCACCAGGGCAGTGGCCAGCACGTGCGACTGCCCGCCGCTGGGGCCCAGGATGCCGTATTCGGTTTCGGTGCCCAGAATCCGCCCGGTCACAGACGCTCTCCCCTCTGCTCCATGAGCTCCGCAGCTTGCAAGGCCTCAGCCTTTACAGCCGCGTGGATATGGTCAACCGTGATTCCCTCCGGTCCGCCCGCGGCGCTCGCCTGCAGGGCCGCCAGCTTGGCGCGGTCCACGATCTGGGCCACCAGAGCGCCGGAGGCCACCGCTAGCAGGGACAGGGCCCGGCCTGCCGGGTCCGCCCCGATCCTCTCCTCCTGCAGGCCGGTCACCAGGGCGGCGGCCAGGAAGGAGCGGCGCGCGGCAGCGTCGTCCCCCGGCACCTGCAGGCAGATTGGCACGCCCGGCCGCAGGTGGGTCAGGGCGATCGCGTGGCACTGCTCGGCGTTCGGGCGCGAAATCCGCAGCTTCAAGTCCAGGCGGCCCGGGCGCATCACAGCCGGGTCGATCATGTCCTCGCGGTTGGTCGCGCCGATCACGCGCACGCCCTGCAGACCGCCCACACCGTCCAGCTCGGTCAGCAGCTGCGGGACGATTGTGGTCTCCATGTCGCTGGACTTGCCGGCGCCCCGACGGCGGAAGAGCGCCTCCATCTCGTCGAAGAACACCACCACCGCCGCGCCCGTGGCCGCCAGCTCGCGCGCCCGAGCAAAGACGGCGCGGATCTTGCGCTCGGTCTCACCCACGTATTTGTCCAGCAGCTGCGGGCCGTTGATCGCCAGGAAGTGGCCGGCCGCGCCCTGGGAGCGGGCAAGTTGGGTCGCCAGGGCCTTGGCGATCATCGTCTTGCCGCAGCCGGGCGGGCCGTACAGCAGGATGCCGCTGGCCGGGCGCAGACCGAACCGCGTGAAGAGCTCGGGCTGCTGCAGCGGCAGGTCGATCGCCTGGCGCACCGTGGCCACCACGTCATCCAGGCCGCCGATGTCCGCGAACTCCACGTCCGGCACCTGCGGGGTCAGGAGCTGCTCGACGTCCTGGCGCTCGATCATCTCCAGCGCCACCCCGGCCCGCAGGTCGCAACGCAGGCAGTCCCCCACGCCCAGCTCCAGGGCCTCCAGGTGGCCCAGCAGCACTACGCGCTCGCCCGACTGCGTGGAGACGATCCCGCGCTGCTTGTCCAAGCGCTCGGTCAGGAAGCACAGCTCCCCGCCGCCGGCGGTGGCCAGCACGTTCACCGCCACCGAGTCTGCGTCCACCAGCACCCGGCTGCCTGGCCGCAGCGTGCCCAGCACCAGGTGAGAGGCGGCCGGCAGGGAGCGCAAACCGGCCCCCAGCTGGGCGAGCACGCGGCGCTCGGTCATGTCGACCTCCACCACGGTGCCCACGTCTAGGGCGCTGGCGCGCCAGGCCTCCACCTGCTCCCCCAAGGCCGCCAGGTGGGCGCGCGCGTCCGCAAGAGCACTCGCCAGGCGGGCGTTTTTCTCCTGCAGTGAGGCGATCTCGGCGGCCTGGGGGTCCAACATCAGGACTCCTGCGCCTGGCCGGTCTGCGCGCCAGCAGCGGCCGGGCGCGCGTCGGCCACGGCTAAGGGGGCGGCGGCGGGAACGTCGTCCACAAACGGCGCCGCAGGCACGGCCGGAGCGGCGGCGTCAACCAGGTCGTGGGCGCGGGCGGTCACGTCGCGTTTGACCTTGCGCACCTTCTTGTCAGAGGTGGGACGCTCGCCCAGGTCCTGGCTGGTCCACACCTCCTCGCCCGTGTAGGCACCCTTCGCGGGGCGGCGGCTGCGCAGCGGCGGCTGGTGGCCGGGCGCCAGGCGGCGGGCGGCCACCAGGAAGCCGGTGTGGGCCACCATGCGGTGATCGGGGCGCACGGCCAGGCCCTCCAGGTGCCAGTCGCGCACCATCGACTCCCACGCGTGCGGCTCGGTGAAGAGCCCGCTGGCGCGCATGTCCTCCACCACGCGCGACAACTGCGTGACCGTGGCGACGTAGCAGAGCAGCACACCGCCCGGGGCCAGCGCGTCCGCGCACACCTGCAGGTTTTCCCAGGGGGCCAGCATGTCCAGCACGATCCGGTCGATCGAACCGGGCTCCACGACCTGCGGCAGGCGCTCGGCGAGGTCGCCCACCTCGACCCGCCACGCCGGGTGACGGCGACCAAACCACATGTCCACGTTCGCCTGCGCGATCTCCGCAAAGTCCTCGCGCCGCTCAAAGGAGATGAGCTGGCCGTACTCCCCCACCGCGCTCAGCAGGGACATGGACAGCGCGCCCGAGCCCACGCCGGCCTCCACCACGCGCGCGCCCGGGAAGATGTCCCCCATCTGCACAATCTGGCCCGAGTCCTTCGGGTAGACCACGGCCGCACCGCGCGGCATCGAGAGCACGTAGTCGCTCAGCAGCGGGCGCAGCACCAGGTACTGCGCGCCCGTGGAGGTGGTGTGGACCGTGCCCTCGTGCAGCCCAACCAGCTCGCTGTGGCGGAAGGAACCGCGGTGGGAGTGGAAGTAGCCGCCCTCCATGAGGACGATCGTGTGCATGCGGCCCTTGGCGTCGGTCAACTGCACGCGGTCGCCGTAGGACAGGGGGCCGCGCCGAGAGGCCGGGCCAGCGGGGGTGTAAGAGGAAGTCACCCCAAGATGATACGGGCGTTGCGTAAAGCCCCTCCTGGGCGCCGGGCGTGATGTTCACCCAACCGTCTTGCCGCCGCCCCGGTTTTTCGCGCCCCGCCGGGCGCCGCCGCCTGGGGACGGACACGCCCGCCTCCCGGGGCCCGGCGCGGCGGTGGCGCTGAAGGCGGCGCGCGCTAGCGTTGGCGCCATGGAATCAGCCCCGCGCCGCGCCGCGCTCTCCCCGTCCCGCGCCAAGGAGTTTAAGCAGTGTCCGCTGCTGTTCCGCCTGCGGCAGGTGGATCGCGTGCCGGAGCCGCCCGCCCCGGCGGCCGTGCGCGGCACCCTGGTTCACTCCGTGTTAGAGCACCTCTTCCTGTTGCCCGCGCAGGCGCGCACCGTGGCTGCCGCCCAGGAGCTGGTGGTCCCGCGCTGGGAGGAGATGGTGCAGTCGCGCCCCGAGGTGGCTCAGCTGGCCAGCGCCGACCCGCAGCAGTGGTTTGCCCAGGTGCGCGCGCTCGTGGAGCAGTACTTCCGCCAGGAGGACCCCACCCGGCTGGAGCCGCGCGACCGGGAGAAGTTCCTGGAGGTGGAGCTGGCCGACGGCACCCTGATTCGCGGCATCGTCGACCGCATCGACGCCGCCCCGGACGGCCGCCTGCGCGTGGTGGACTACAAGACGGGCAAGGCGCCCTCGCCGCGTTTCATCGAGGAGGCGCTCTTTCAATTGCGCTTCTACGCGCTGCTACTGGAGCGCACCGAAGGCACGCTGCCGGCTCGCCTGCAGATCATCTACCTGGGCAACGGCCGCACCCTGACCCACGACCCGCACCCCGACGAGACCGGCGCCCTGGAGCGGGAGATCGGCTTCCTGTGGGACGAGGTGGCCGCCTGCCTGGAGGCCGGTTCCTTCTCCCCGCGCCGTACCCGCCTGTGCGACTGGTGCAACTTCCAGTCGCTCTGCCCCGCTTACGGGGGCGCCCCGCCGGAGTTGAACCCGGCCGACGTTGCCCGGGTGGCCGCCACGCGCGCCTAGTTATTGGCCGACGTGCCCGGCGGCGCTTCTGGCCGACTCGCCGCCACCCCGCCGGTCGTTGTTAGCTCTCGGTCGACGCTTAGCCGGGCCGCGCGATTCTTTGGCCGCCGCTCGACGCTGCCCGGGCGTTCCGAGTGGCCCGTGGCAACATCGGCGGCTGCCAGCGCCACCACGGAACGCACGCAACCGGCACTAAAGCCTGGTGCTAGTGGTGCCCGCCGGCGGCCGCGTTGGCCTCGAAGTGGTCGATTACCTCGCCCGCCGCCAGGCGCCCCAGGACGCCCAGGTCCACCTCGGTGAGGCTGCGCAGTCGCGAGAGGCGCGGGTGGGCGGAGATGGGCACCATGTACGGGATGCACACGGCGTTCACGCCGGCTGCCAGCAACGCGCCCACGCCGGAACCGGAGTCCTCGAAGCCCACGGTCTGGGCGGGCTCCACGCCCAGCGACTCACACGCGGTCAGGTAACACTCGGGGTCTGGCTTGAGCCGCGCGACGCTGTCTCCCGTCACCACCACGTCCATGCCGCCGGGCACGGCGGACGCGGTGAGCTGGGCCAGGCGCGTGTAGGAGGAGGTCACCAGGCCCTGGGCCACGCCGCGCTCGCGCGCGGCGCTGAGCAGCTCCAGCGCGCCAGGGCGCCAGGGCACGCCCTGCTCGATGATGGCGTTCTCCACGGAGCGACACCAGGCCTCACTCACCTGGGCGGGCGTCAGCTCGATGCCGGTGACGCGCACGTAGATCTGCGCGGAGTCAGAGATCGGCTTGCCGATGAACTCCAGGGACTGGCGGCGCTCGTAGGGCCTGCCGTGGGCCTGAGCCAGTGCTACCTGGGCGTTGACCCAGTAGACCTCGGAGTCGATCAGCGTGCCGTCCATATCCCACAAGAGGGCCTTGGGCAGGTTCATGTCAGCCCCCAATCCTGGGCAGGGCCGGCACCGCGCCGGTCAGGAGCAGGACGATGATCGTCGCGCCGGCCACGAACCGGTAGAGCACAAAGGGCATGAACGTGCGCGTCTGGACCAGCTTAAGGAAGCCAACGATCACCAGGTAGCCCGCGCCAAAGGAGACGACCGTGGCCACGAGGGTTGGCCAGAACGCCACGGTGGCACCGGAGGTGTCGCCCTTGACCAGCTTGTAGAGGCCGGAGCCGAACACGGCCGGCATGGCCAGCAGGAAGGAGTAGCGGGCGGCCTCGGGGCGGGTGAAGCCCATCAGGCGACCGGCGGTGATGGTGCCACCGGAGCGGGAGACGCCGGGGATGAGGGCCGCCGCCTGGGCGAAGCCGTAGATCAGTGCCTGGCCCCACTTCATGTCCGTCAGTTTCAGCTTGGTGGCGCCCGTGCGGTCCGCCCAGCCCAGGATCAACCCAAAGACGATCAGCATGGTGGCGGTGATCCACAAGTTGCGCAGCGCGAAGTCGATGTAGTCCTCCAGCAGCACGCCCAGGATCACGATCGGCACAGAGCCGACGATGATCATCCAGCCCAGGCGGGCGTGGGCGTCCAGCGGGGCGGCGTGGCGGATGTTGCGCCCGCGCGCCTTCTGCCAAAGGCCTGGGAGGCTACCGAACCAGGACTTGGCGATCTTGACCAGGTCGCGGCGGAAGTAGATCAGCACGGCCAACTCTGTGCCTAGCTGGACGATCGCGGTGAACGCGGCGCCCGGGTCCTTGCCCATCAGCTCCCCCAGGACTCGGATGTGCGCGGAGGAGGAGATGGGCAGGAACTCGGTCAATGCCTGGACCAGTCCCAGCACGAATGCTTCCAAAACGTTCACGGCTCCCAGCCTAAGCCAGGAGCCGTGTCGCGTTTTACTCGCTTCGCCGGGCCGGTCCCAATTCGCACCGGCTGGGGGAGAACTCGATCAGTCCTCGATCACGTCGTCTTCGTCGTCGTCCTCGTAGTAGACGTCGTCGTCCTCGTCGTCGTAGTAGAGGTCGTCGTCCTCCTCGTCGTCCTCTTCCTCCTCAAAGATGTCGAAGGGGAGGGAGGCCCCAAAGGTGCGGATCAGCGCATCGTCGTAGGTGAAGAAGGCGTCCTCCAGCACGGATTCGGCTCGCACGACGGCAGGGGAATCGGCGCTGCCGGCACGGCATGCTTCAAAGTGAGTCTCCAGGGCGCGGATCAGCTGGTCGAGCGCAACGCGAGGTTCGTTACTCATGTTCGTAATCGTAGACGAAGCGGGGCGGATGGGCGCACCGCCAGCCGCGCAATTGCGGCTCGGTCTGCCCCTCCGCCCCGCCTGGGGTGGCCGGTAACTAGTCGCGGCCCAGCAGGTTGCGCACCCAGGTGACGTGCATGTCCTCCCCCTTGATGCGCGCGGTCTCCTCGGCGCCGGCCACCAGGACCTCGCCGCTACCCGGGTCGCGCACCTCGCAGGCACCGCCCTCGGGGCCCAGCGGCAGCAGTACCCAGCGGCGCTGGGGCTCGTAGGTGCGCTGCGGCTCGCGGCCCTCGATGATGTCGCGCAGGATCGAGGCCACCAGGCGGCCCTGGTCGACGGCGGCGTCGGCGCGGTCCGGCTCCACCGTGTGGGCCAGGTCGCCCACCGCGAAGATACCGGGGTGGCCCACCACCTGCATGTACTCGTCCACGTTCAGGGAGCCGTCGCCGCGCTTGGCCTCGTCGAACTCGGGGCCCAGGTAGCCGGAGGCCACGCGGGAGCCGTAGCAGCGGAACCAGATGTCGGCGTGGATGTTGCGCCCATCCTTCGTGTCCACCTCGAACGGACTGAGGGTGCCCACGTCGACGGGCGGGAAGTAGCCCAGGGTGGTGCCGAGCACCAGCTCGACGTTGCGGGCCTCGAGCTGGGCGCGCAGCTCCTTGCGCAGGCGCGGGTCGCACGGCTCGAGCGGCAGGACGTCGTCCTCCTTCTCCACCATGACCACCTCAAGGTGCGGGTAGGCGCTGGTCAGCTCGCCGGCCAGCTCGGTCCCCACGCCGCCCGCGCCCACGATCAGGGCGCGCTTGGCCTGGGCCAGCGCCTGGTGCAGGCGGCGCAGGCGGGCGGAGGCGATGTCGTAGGAGTCCTCGGCCAGCTTGGCGGGGAACGGGGAGGCGGTGCCGGTCGCCAGGATCACCGCGTCGGCCTCGATCACAGTGCCGTCGGAGACAAACACCTTGGTGCCCTCCAGGCGCATAACGGTGCCGCGCACCACCTGGCCGCGCCCCAGCAGCTTGTCGTAGGGAATGAAGATGGTGTCGGTCCAGTCCGGGTCCACGGCGGCGCGCAGAGTGGCTGCGTGGTGAACAAAGGTGTCCTTTGCTTCAACCAGCACAACATCGGCCACTTCGTCCAGTTCACGCGCTGCGGCTACACCCGCGTAACCGCCACCTACTACAACAACCTTCATGGGCCGTCCTTCCAAAAGTGCTTGGCACCCATTTTGCACGACTATTGACCTGCCACGCTATCGCCGGGTTCTACAGGCAGGGGCCAAGCTGCCACACTGGAGCACATGAGCAATGCGCCCGATGTGCTGATTGTGGAGGACGAGGTCGAGCTGGCCGCCGCCACTGCGGACTACCTGCGGCGCCACCGGCCTGAGCGTGGAGCACGCCGGGGACGCCAAGGCCGCCCTGGCTTTGGTGCAGGCCAGCGCCCCGCCGGTGGTGCTGTTGGACGTGAACCTGCCTGACGCCTCCGGCTTCGAGCTGTGCCGCCAACTGCGCGCGCTGCCGGGCGCCGCCCAGCCCTCGGTGATCTTCGTTTCCGCGCGCGCCTCTGACATCGATCAGGTACAGGGCCTGGCAGTGGGAGCCGACGACTTCGTCACCAAACCGTTCTCCCTGGCGGTGCTGGTGGCCAAGGTGCGCCGCGCCTTGGAGCGGCGCACCGCCTCCCTCTCCGCCGGCGCCCCGGGCACCGCCGCCACGGCGGGCGCGGACGGCGCCCCGCCCGACTATGACGACTCGCGCCTGCGCGTGGAGTTCTCCACCGGCCGGCAGGTGATTCGCCCACTGGTGTTTCCCCTGGCCCTGCTCGCCAGTGGTGGCCGGGACGCGGGCGCCAGCTACCTGGTCTTTCCGTTCCTCAGTGAGCTGCTGCACACGCAGACGGGCCTGACCTAGCGAGCCTCCTTCTCCCCCGGAATGCTAGCGGCCGTCATGGCCACACTCGGCCTGCTGATCTGGCTCAGCGGCGTGCCCTCCGCCCGCAAGTCCGCCAAGCTCAGCGCCCTGGAGGCGCTGCGCGGCGGGCAGGCCGACCACTCGTTCTCCCGCAACCTCCTGCCGCTGGGCGTGGTGCGCGTCTCCCTGCCCGTCCTCATCAGCCTCAAGGAGCTCCTGGCATCTCCCGGGCACGCCCTGCTGATTCTCATCGTTTCCGCTGCCTGCTCCCTGGGCTCCGTCTACGCGCTGGCCGGCACCGGGCTGCTCAGCGACGAGGAGAAGGCCCTCCCGCTCATTACCGGCGGCATCCTGCCCCAGGTCGTTGCCCTCGATCCATCTGCGCAGGACCTAGAGCAAACCATTGCGGCCGCAAAGCAGCTGGACGGCGTGCAGACCGCCTTCTACCTGAACCAGGGCAGGCTGGACTCCGCCGCCGTGGGCCTGTTCGCAGTGATATCCGACGACTTCGATCAGCTTCCACTCAACCCGCTCTACGAGGGTCGCTATCCGCAGCACGCCAATGAGATCGTGGTAGGCGCGCCCGTCGCTGCGTCCGCCGGCCTCGAGGTCGGTTCCACCTGGACTCTCACCCAGGAGGGCAACAGCCAGCAATACCTGGTCACGGGGTTGGCCTCCAGCGCGCTGAACGCCGGCAACTTTGCCCTCATGGCCAGGGACGGCTACCGCCAGCTGGTGCCCGGGGCCAAGCTGACCAACATCGGCATCTACACCAAGCCCGGTGTTAACCCCGAGGGAGTGAAGGAGGCCATGCAACAGGTGGTGGGCTCGGACACCCAGGTGGTCAACTCCCACCGCACCCTGCAGGTGCAGGTCTCCTCCTTCCTCTCCATGGTGCCGTTGCTCTCATACTCGCTGGTGGTGTTCGCGATGGTGGTCGTTGTGCTAGTCATCGGCCTGTTCACCTACTCGCTGGTCTCGCGCTCCCTGCCCAGCTCCGGTTTACTCAAGGCCCTCGGGTTCACCTCCCGCCAGGCCGCCAGCCGGGTGCGCTGGACCGTGCTGCCGCCCCTGTTGGTGGGCGTGATCGGCGGAGGCGCCGCCGGAGCTGCGCTCATCAGCCCGCTCTTGGCCCTCACCCTCTCCGGCGCCGGCATTAAGAAGGTGATGGTGCCGATCCCGCTTTGGCCCAGCTACCTGGTCACGGGCTTTGTGCTGGTCACCGCCCTCATGGTGGTCTACGCCGCCACCCGGCCCATCGCCCGGGTCTCGGCCCAAACCCTGCTGGCGGAGTAAGCCCGCAACAAAGCAAGCGGTGTGGCCCAGGTCTTCACCTGGGCCACACCGCCTCACCGTCTTTGGATCAGACCAAGCCGCGCTTGACCAGCAGGTGGTGCGCGTCGGGGTTGCGGCCCGCGAACGCCAGGTAGGACTCCTGGGTCTCGCGGGTGTTACCGCGGCTCAAAACCTCGGCGGCAAAGCGACGACCGGCCTCGCGGTTGAAGCCGCCATCGCCGTCGATCTCGCCCTCGTTCTTAAACCAGGCCTCGGTGTCAGCGGCCAGCACCTCCGCCCACATGTACGCCCAGTAGCGGGCGTCGTAGCCGCCCGCAAAGGTGTGCGGGAAGTAGGTGGTGCGGTAGCGGGCCACGACCTCGCTGGGGTCAAAACCGGCCTCGCGCAGCAGCTCGTCCTCCTTGGGCAGCACGCCCTCCACGTCGGCGGGAACGTCGCCCTCCTCCAGCTGGTGCCAGCCCAGGTCCAGCAGGGAGGCGGCCAGGTACTCGCTGGTGGCGTAGCCCTGCCCAAACTTTGCCATCGCCCGCAGGCGCTCCACCAGCTCGGTCGGCAGCACCTCGCCCGTCTCGATGTGGCGGGCGTAGTTGACCAGCACCTGCGGGTGGGTGGCCCAGTACTCGTTGAACTGGCTGGGCAGCTCCACGAAGTCGCGCGAGGTGTTCGCGCCGGCCAGGGAGGCATACTTGCAGTTGGAGAGCAGGCCGTTCAGGGCGTGCCCGAACTCGTGGAACGCGGTAATGACTTCGTCGAAGGTCAGCAGGGTCAGGCGGCCCTCGCCCGGGTGGGCGATGTTCTGGGAGTTGGTGACCACCGGGAAGGTGTTCTCCAGGTGGGACTGCTCCACCAGGTTGGCCATCCAGGCGCCACCGTTCTTACCCTCGCGGGTGTAGAAGTCGCCCAGGAACAAGCCGATGCCCGCGCCGGTCTCATCCTTTACTTCCCACACGGCAACGTCGTCCGTCCAGCCCTTCAAGTCGCTGCGGCGCTCAAAAGTCAGGCCGTAGAGCTTGTTGGCCGCGAAGAATACGCCCTTCTCGATCACGTTGTTCAGCTCGAAGTAGGGCTTGAGCACCTCGTCGTTCAGGTCAAAGCGCTCGCGGCGGGCCAGGGTCTCGGCGCGCGCCCAGTCGGAGAGCGCAAAGTCGGCCTCGCTGGCGATCTCGCCGGCCTGGGCCAAAACCTTGGCTAGCTCGGCCCGCTCCTCGGCCAGCTTGGCGCGGGCCGGGCCCACCACCTTGGACAGCAGGGAGGAGACGTTCTCCACCGTGCGGGCGCCCTCCTCTTCCACCACCAGGGCGGCGTGGTTGGCAAAGCCCAGCAGCTTGGCGCTCTTGTCGCGCAGCCGCACGATCTTCAGCACCAGCTCGCGGGTGTCGGCCTCGCCGCCGTCGCCGCGGGACAGGGAGGCGGCCTGGACGCGGGCACGCGCCTGCGCGCTCGGCAGGGCGGCCACGATCGCCTGGATGCTCGGATTGTCCATCGAGGTCAGGTACTGGCCGCGCCCGGCCTCCCTCGCGGTGGCCGCGAGGGCAGCCTGCGAGGACTCATCCAGCCCGGCCACCTCCTCCTCGGTCAGCTCCACGGCGCTGGACTTCAGCCCCGCCACGACCTTCTGGTGGTACTCCATCTCCAGGCCGGCCAGCTCCGCGTTCAGTCCGCGCAGCACCTCCTTGTCGGCCGCGCTGAGGGAAATGCCGCCGCGCTCGAACTCGCGCAGCTGCTCGGTCACCCAGTGCTTGGTCTCGTCGCACGCCTCGCTGAGGTCGACGCTCTTAATGCGCGCGTACAGGCGCTCGTCGAGCAGGTAGGCGTCCGTGTGGGCCGCCAGCAGCGGGGCGATCTTCAGCTCGATCGCCTCGTAGTTTTCACCGCCGACGTTGCCTGCCAACGACCAAAAGACGTTGAGAGCGCGCGTGAGCATCTCGCCGGTCTGCTCCAGCGCCTCCACGGTGTTGGCCACGGTGGCGGGCTCGGTGGAGGTGGCGATCGCCTCCCACTCGGCGCGCTCGATCTCCATGCCCTCCAGGATCGAGCTCTCCAGGAGCTCCGGGGTCAGCAGGTCAAACTGCGGCAGCTCGTAAGGCAGCGGCGAGCGCTCCTTCAGCGGGTTAGTCATAGTTTTCCTCTCGGTTTTCTTCTTTAGCTCAGTCGGTGCGGGGCAGGCCCAGGGCGCGGGCCACGTTGGGCGGGAAGAAGCCCGGGCCCTTCAAAACCTTGCCGTCCGCGCGGTAAATCGGCTTGCCGTCGGCGCCCAGCTTGGACAAGTTGGAGGCCTGCACTTCGGCCAGCACGCGCGGCAGCGAAATGCCGGCCTCGATCGCCATGCCGTAAATGACGTAGACCAGGTCGGCTAGAGCGTCGGCGGCCTCCACCACGTCGCGGGTGTGGTCATCCTCCTGCAGGGCGTCCGGCATGGCGGCCTCGAAAGCGGCGCGCGCCTGCTTGCCGTAGACGGCCCCCACCAGCTCAGCGCACTCTTCCAAAATCAGGCTCATGCGCATGCCAATGCGATCGAAATCGACCGTGGGAACGTCGTACCCCATCGGCATCAAATAGGTGGCGTGGAACTGGCGCACCAGCGCCTCGGGGTCATGCGGGTCTAGCGGCAGCTCGCCAGCCACGCCCGGCCCATCCCAGGGACCGGCCGGCACGCCGCGCGGGTCCGTGGGCAGCAGCGAAGCCACCCACATGTCCGCCCGCTCCTGGCCCGGCTTAATGCGGCCCATCTTGCGGCGCACGCCCTCCTTGCGGAAACCAAAACGCCAAGCCGACTTCCAAGAGTTCCAGTTGCCAACGAAGGCGGACCAGGTCAACACCTCCACGCCCATCTCGGCAAAGGCGTGGTCCGCCACCAGCTTCAGCGCCCGCTGCAGCAGCCCCTTGCCACGCGCCTGCGGGGCCAGGTAGTAGCCGATCTCCCTGCTGCCGTCGTTGTCCGCAAACAAGGAGATCATGCCCACCGGCTCGTTGTCTGGGCCGCCGATGCGGATAGCCCACTCCATGGCGCCCTTGGCCCACTGCGCCGGGACGAGCTCGTTGACGAAGAACTCGCCGTCGGAAAGAGCGTACGGCACCGGCACCGTGGTCCACCGCTGGATGGATTCGTCCTGGCAGATCCGCGTAATCGCCTGCGCGTCTGCGCTGCGCGGGGACGCCAGCCAGATTTCACCATCAGTAAGTACAAAAGGCTCCATGACCAACCAGTCTAGGCGTGCGCTCTCCCGGGCAGCGGACCACGCCCCTTGCCGGGCGCTGAGGTGGGGGCTGAACCGCGCGCTTAACTGGGCGCTCCCGGGGCCGAGGTGGAAGGGCGGCGGGTGGCTGCCAAGGGGCTGACCTGCGAATCTGTTGGCGTTGGGTCAAACAATTGGCCCGGGGAGCCTCCCCCAGGCCAACAAACTCACCCAACGCCAACAAACCCGCGTCCGCGCCACGCCGCGTCTCGCCCGAGCTGCACCTGGGCGGTGGAACAAAGAAGTGTGCCCCCTGCTCCGCGTGAGCAGGGGGCACACCCCTTAAGAATTCGTGTTGCCTACTCAGGCGGCCAGGCGCAGCGCACGGCTCGCGGCGGCCAGGCGGGCCTCGGCGCGCTCAATGCGCGCAGCGGCAGCGAACTTCGGCAGGGACGCGACCTCACGGACAGCCTGCTCGTATTCGTTAACGATGTTGCTCATCTTCACTCTCCTCTTCTTCACTTCGTTGCGCTCTGCCAGCGGTGAGCCGGCGGCGCCGGGTAGCCCAAGGGCCGGGCGCGGGATTGGCGTATTCCAGGTAGCCGCAGGCCTTTTCGGGGCTTGGACTTTGGACGCGGCGCCCCAGCAGGGGGCGGCGTCTCCCGCAAGTGGGCCGGCGGCAACGTCGGCCCTGGTGTTGCATGAATCCAACCAAGGTGTTCTGGTCTCGACTGGGATTGAGCTCAGCTACACCGGTCCTGCTTGATGAAACGCAGTGGGACCTGGTTTTCTTCCAGCTATGCCCGCGCTGTGAGAACGCGCGGGGTTTGGCATTCGCAAGTGTCCGAGGGGGGACTTGAACCCCCACGCCCTATATCGGGCACTAGCACCTCAAGCTAGCGCGTCTGCCATTCCGCCACTCGGACTAGTGGCCGCAATTGCGACCTGGGAAAACTTACCACCCCGGGTTGGTAAAACCAAACTGAGCAAAGTGCGCTTGGTCACCGCAGGCAGTTTTCCCCGTCTTGTCAACGCATTCGCGGCAATGATGTCTACGCCGGTCGCGCTTCGATGGTCACCGCCAGAGTCACGCTCTGCCCCGGCGCCACCTCCACCCGACTGTCGCGTACCCGCCCGGTTTCGACGCAAATGAACTGCGCCCACTCGTCGTTGGCTAGGTCAGCCATCCCCTCCGTGGCTTCCGCGCCGGGGTTCCACACGATCGCGTGGGAGGCACCATCGTTGGTCAGACTGATGACGCGCTTGTTGCCTGGGTCAGCCACGGTGAGATTGGCCCCGCTGGCGTAGATGCGGTCTGCCGACTTAGTGATGCGAACCGGGGCCTCCGCGCCGTCGTAGCGCACTCCCCCTTCCTCGTACGACGCTCCCTCGAGCCCGTGCACCGTCGTCGCCGTGAGATCGTGAACGGCCAGGTAGGTGTGCAAGGCGCGCTCGCACTCGAAAGCAGTGGAGCCCTCGTTGCGCACGTCGAGGCGCACCTCCAACGTTTTGCCGCTCACCACCGTTAGCGTGGCGTGGAAAGAGGCGGGCAGTACCTCCCAGCCCGGTGCCCCGACGACCTTCTGGGCGCTCAGGCTCAACACGGCGGTAACGGTGCCCCGGTTGTCCCGCACGGACTCCAGGTTCCACTGGGCAGAGCGGGCATAGCCGTGGCGCGGCTTCATCTGCTCGGTGCGAAAGCCCCACCCGAACCACGGGAAGCACAGCGGGATGCCCCCACGCACCGAGGTGACGCCGTCGCGCACGGCGTCACGGGAGACGAAGATCGTTTCCTTGCCGCCCACCGGGATGTAGGAGAGCACTGTGGCGCCCAGCAGGCCGATCTCGGTGCGGGCCAGTTTGGAGTCAATGACCAGGCGCTTTTCACCGCGCGGATCGTCAACGATTACGGCACAAGTGGGCAGATCGCGTTCATCAAGCATGGACAAAACGCTATGCCTTTGCCCCGGGGCGGTGCAACGATCCACCCCGGGCCAAGGGATGAGGAAAATCGGGCAAGCGATGCGCGGCGCGGCGAGGGTTGGGCGCAGCTGGTGTCCTACGCACGGCGCGGCGACAATGCGGCGCGATGGTGGCGCGGGGCGAATGTAGCCGTCCGAAGGAGCCGGGCGGTGGCCCAGTTAGTGCCGCGACCGTGGCCCGGTCCGGGTCCAGTGGAAGGCGCGTGTGAAGATCATGGGCCGCTGGGTGTGGCTCAGGCCCGGTCCGGGGCCAGTGGAAGGCGCACCGGCTGGGTGGTGGGGTCTCGGGACGGTGGACAGCGCGACTGGGATCCTGCAAGGGGCCCGAGCCTCGGGTTTAACGGAAGTTGCGAGCAACCACCGGCATGCCAAGTTCCAGCTCCTGCAGGTGGTGGGCTTTTATACCCAGGGCACCGTCCCCTCCTTCGAGTTTGCCGCGCACCACCAGCGCCTGGGCGCGCCTAGCGACCGTCTTGTAGCGCTGCCAACAGCCCTCCGTGCAGGTGATGTTGACGATGCCGGTCTCGTCTTCCAGGGCCAGGAACACGGTGCCTGCGGCGGTGGCGGGACGCTGGCGGTGCGTCACCAGCCCCGCCACCGCGTAGTTGCCGGGCGCTAGGCGTTTCAGTGCGTCTACCGGGCGGATGCCGGCCGCCTCCAGTTGTGCGCGCACCAGGGAGATGGGGTGTAACCCGGGGCTGGCTCCCGTCACGCTCAGGTCCAAGCGCAGTGTTTGCGCCACGCTCGGGGCCGGCAGTTGGGGGGCTTCCAGACCCATTTCGAGCCCGGGCAGGACCGGCTGGTAGCTTCCTCCCGGCGCGGCGGGGCCCCGGTAGGAGGAGCTCAGGGCGCCGGCCTGCCAGATCCCTTCCCGCCGGGTGACGCCGAGCTCGCGCAGCGCCCCGCTGTCCGCCAGCGCTTCTTTCTGCTTGGTACTCAGGCGCACACGACTGGCCAGGTCCGCAAAGCTGGCGAACTCGCCGGCGCGCTGGCGCTCTTCCACGATCCGCCCGGCCAGTTCCTTGCCTATTCCCTTGAGGCTGGACAACCCCAGCCGCACCTGGAGATCTGGGTGGGCGTGCACCAGTGGCTCACTTTCCCCCGTCCCCGCCGGGGGCGCTTCCCGCTTGCCCGCCGGCGTCTCCTTCTGCTCGCATTCCCGAGGCACCTCCTGCCTGTCCGGGAGGTGGGCGCCGTAGCGCTCTGCCGAGTCATCGCCGTCCTTTGCCCGCCCCGGGGGCCGGCGGGGTGCGTCCCTTTTCCCAGCGGGCGTGGCTGGAGCAACCATCTCCACGCTGGCCTCCACCTCGCTGCGCTGCACGCAGGGGCGGGCCACGCGCACCCCGAACCGCTCGAAGTCGGTGACCAGGGAAGCTGGGGAGTAGAAGCCCATCGGTTGGGCGCCCAGCAGCCCGGCCAGCAGGTCCTCGGGGTGGTGGACCTTCAACCAGGCAGAGGCGTAGACCAAGTAGGCGAAGGAGAACGAGTGGGATTCAGGGAAGCCGAAGCTGGCAAAGGCCCGCAGGAGCTCAAAGATCTCCGCCGCGATCTGCGGTTCGATTCCCTTGCTGTCCATCCCGGCCATGGCCTGAGCGCGCAGCCGCTCCATCCGCTCCATGGACCGCTTGGCCCCCATGGCCTTGCGCAGTTGGTCGGCTTGGGCGGGGCTGAATCCAGCCGCGTCGATCGCGATCTGCATGAGCTGTTCTTGGAAGAGTGGCACGCCCAAGGTCTTCTCCAGCGCCGGCTGCAACAGGGGGTGGAGGTAGGTGACCTTCTCACGTCCCCGACGGCGCCGGATGTAGGGGTGGACGGCGTTGCCCTGGATGGGCCCGGGCCTGATGAGGGCCACCTCCGCCACGATGTCGTAGAAGCATTCCGGGGCCAGGCGGGGCAGTGTCTGCATTTGGGCCCGCGATTCCACCTGGAACACGCCCACCGTCTGAGCGGCGCGCAGGAGGCGGTAGACGCCCAGGTCCTCCGGGGGCAGGTTGTGCAGCGAAAGGGGCTGGCGGGCCCCGTCGTTTTCCCGTTCGACGGTTATTCCCCGCTGCTGCAGGGAGGTGAAGGCAAGGCGCAGGGCGGTGAGCATCCCGAGCCCCAGGAGGTCGAACTTGACCAGTCCCGCGTCGGCGCAGTCGTCTTTGTCCCACTGCAGCACCGTGCGCCCGGGCATAGTGCTCCACCGCACGGGGCAGACCTCGATTACCGGGCGGTCGCACAGGACCATCCCACCCGGGTGGACACCAAAGTGGCGCGGGAGGTCCTGGTACTGGCGGGCTAGGTCCAGCACCGGCGCGGGCATGCCCTCCGGCGCCTCCGTTGGCACAGACCAACGCTCCATCTGCTTGCTCCAGGCCTCTGCCTGGGCCGCGCCGTAGCCCAGGGCCTTGGCGGCGTCCCGCACGGCCGAGCGCCCCCGATAGGTGATGACGTTGGCCACCATGGCGGCGCGCTCGCGCCCGTAGCGGGTGTAGACGTACTGGATCACCTCCTCGCGGCGGCCAGATTCGATGTCCAGGTCGATGTCGGGCGGCCCGGACCTGCCCGGGGACAGGAAGCGTTCGAACAGTAGCTTGTGGGTGACGGCGTCAACGGCCGTGATGCCGAGCGCGTAGCAGACGGCGGAGTTGGCGGCGCTCCCGCGCCCTTGGCACAGGATGTCGTTGCGGCGGCAGAACTCCACGATGTCGTGGACGATCAGGAAGTAGCCGGGAAAGTCCAGCGCGCAGATCACTTCCAGCTCGTGGTCGATCATCCGCCAGGCCTGCGGGTGGCAGGCCCGCTCGCCGTAGCGGGCCCGGGCGCCTTGTTCGGTCAAGAAGCGCAGCCAGGAGGCATCGGTGTGCCCGGCGGGTACCTGGCAGGAGGGCAGGCGCGGCGCCAGGAGGGAGAGGTCGAACGCGAGTTCGTCCGCCAGGTCCGCTGCGGCGCTCACCGCAGCCGGGTGGCGATGGTGCAGCGCCAGCATTTGCCGGGCCGAACGCAAGACGGGCGGGTTTTGGTGGATCCTGCCTTCTCCCTCGCGGAGCGAAGTCAGTTGCCTGGTGGCGCCCAGGGCCTGCGCCAGGGGTGCCTGCGCAGCGGTTGCCGCGCGCGCCGCCGTGGTAGCCACCACCCGCAGCCCGCGCGCCGTGGCCAGCTCCACCAGGGCGTCGGTCAGCGCGGCGTCGTGGGGGCCGCGCTCTAGGCAGAGTTCCACCGCCACTCGCTCCACCCCCAGCAGCGCCACCATCTCGTCTAGGACGCGCGCGGCGCCGTCGCGCCCGCCCGCCGCCAGGGCCCGGCGCAGGGGCCCGTGCTTGGTCCCGGTGAGCAGGCACCAGTCGGCGCTTGCGTTCTCCGCCACTTCCGCGAGTTGAAAGGGCTGCACGTTGCTGGCGCTCTCCTCTCTTAGCGCCGCGTTGGCGAGCAGTCGCGAGAGTGCCGCGTACCCCTGAGGGGAGCCGACCAGGAGGACGGCCCGCGCCGCGCCGCCCCCAGCACGAGCCTCGTCCGCTGCCGCGCGCGCACCTCCTTGCCCACCTGGCCGCCCGCCGCGCCCTTCCGCCTGCGCCGCCAGTTGGCCGACGTTGCCGCCGGCCAGCGCAATCTCGCTACCGAACACCGTGGCGGGGACGGCAAGACCGTCCTTGCGCAGGTCGCGCACCGCGCGGTCCAGGCTCACTACCGAGGGCAGACCGGTGGATTCGGTCAGGGCTAGTGCTCTCAGCTCCAGCTCCGCTGCGCGCTCAACCAGCTGGGCGGGGCTGGAGGCCCCGTCCAGGAAGCTGTAGCTGGAGTGCGCATGCAACTCGGCGTATCGAACATCGAACACGTGTTCGATTCTAGTTGGCGGGGCTTACATTTGTTCACCCACCTGCTTTCGTCCGCCCGGGATTCACGCCCCACCGGGATTCACGCCCCGCCGGCGGCGCCAGCGCTGCCCACCCAGAGAACACTTGCCCCCGCCCACGCCAGGCTGAGGTTTAGGCTTCGCGCTGCCTTTTGGCCCGGAAGGGGAGCTCTCCCCCGGCGACCAGGTAGCAGGAAGGGCAGACGCTCTCGTAGCCGACCTCCACGCCGTCGATAGCCACCTGGGCGCCGGTGAAGATGAACTCCCCGGCCACCTTGCGGCCATTGAACATGGCTTTGCGGCCGCAACGGCAGATCGTTTTGAGCTCCTCCAGCGAGTGGGCAATCTCCAGCAGACGGCGCGCGCCGGGGAAGGAGATGGTGCGGAAGTCGGTGCGGATGCCGTAGGCCAGGACGGGAATGTCCAGCTGCACCGCCACCTGCAGCAGGTCGTCCACCTGCGCCTCGGTGAGGAACTGGGCCTCATCCACCAGCAGGCAGGAGATGGCGGCGGCGGGCACGTCGGGCAGGAGGGCTGAGTCGTCGTGACCGCGGGCCCGGTCCTTGATCAGGGCAAAGAGGTCCGCGTCGGCGGGCACCAGCAGATCCACGTCGCGACTCACACCGAGGCGGGAGACGATCTGCCCGCCGCCCTTGGAGTCGATGCGCGGCTTGGCCAGCAGCACGCGCTGACCGCGCTCCTCGTAGTTGAAAGCCGCCTGTAGCAAGGCCGTGGACTTTCCAGAGTTCATTGCCCCGTAACGAAAGTAGAGCTTTGCCACGTCCCGACTCCTTCATCCGCTTGCCGCGACGATGCTACCGGTCTAACCCGCTGCGCAGTCGCGCCTATCCACGCCGGGGCCCGTCAGGCGCCTACCCACCACCGCGCCCGGAGCTTGGTGCGGCCAGCAGACTTGCAGCAACGGCAGCCTTGCTACCCACCACCGCGCCCGGGGCTTGGCGACGCTAGTCGTAAACCCCGTCCAGGAACCACCTCCCCCGGATCCAGACCAGGAGGAACGAGGGCCCGTCGGCGCATTCGACGGCCAGGGAGCTACGCGCGGGAGCGCCGCCCTCCTGCCACCATTGCCCGACTAGCTGCCAGGGCCAGGAGGTGCCGCTGACCCGGTGGGTGCCGGCGCGCAGGAGCAGGTGCCTAGCGGCGGGCACGGCGATCTGCTCGGGAGGCGCTGAGAGCTCCCCGGCCTCATCTACCGTCACCGCCCGCCCTTGCCCGTCTTCGAGCTTGACCGGGAGCAGTTCGGGACTCAGCAGGGAGGGCGCGGGGGCCGATACGCCACCCTCCCACGGCCCCGGCTTTTCCTTTTCCCCTTCCTGTCCCCACTGCAGCAGGTGGGTGCGGCTACGCGGGTCGGGACCGGGGGCCACCGCCGGGACCAGTACTCCTGCGGGCCCGAGCAGGCTCTGCACCCTGGCCGCGCTTCGGTTTGCCGCCTCGCGGCCGCGCTTGCTGGTCTCCCAGAGCCCGGACTGCACTACACCTGCCGCGCAGGTTTGCACTGCTGAAAGCCTGAGGCTGCTCAACCCGCCCTGAGCTCCGGGTGGGCGGGGCGCGCTCACCCAGCTCTCTAGCTGCCAGCGCACGCGCTCCGTGAGCTCTGCCTGCCCCGGCTGGAGCGGGAACGCCCAGGTGCGTTGGAGCTGCCCGCCGTCGCTGGTGGCGGCCCCGATTTCTAGCTGCACGCAGGACAGTCCGCGCACGAACAGCGCCTCCAGCAGTTCCTGGGTGAGCCGGCGGGCGGCGAAGGCGGCGACGTCCGCCCGTTCGATCGGCTCGTCCGGCTGCACACTGACCTCGACTACGTCTCCACCTCCCCCGGCCAGCGCCCGCAGCTGGGTGTCCTGACCGCCGGCCAGGCTGTGCAGCCGGAGCCCGGCCTCCCCAAAGCGGTCCCGCACGCTGGGGGCAGGCAGCGCAGCGAGGTCCCCCAGCGTCACCAGGCCAAGGTTGTTGAACACCTCGGTCAGCTCCTTGGCCCCCGACTCGGCTAGCGCCAGCACCTGGAGTGGGTAGCCGCGCAGGAATTCGCCCTGCTTTCCGGCGGGAACAAAGCAGTCGGCGCGCGCGGCGAGCAGCGCCGTGAGCACCCCTGCCCCGCCGCCCACGTGTACCTCGTGTCCCGTCCCGTCCAGCACGGCAGCGGAGATCGCCTCCGCCAGCCGCGCCTCTCCCCCGGCGTGGCGGCGCGCCCCCGGGAGGGAGAACATGACCAGCCCCGGGCGCAGCAGGCACATGGCGGAGAGGACCTGGTCCAGGTCCCTCACGACGGCCTCAAAGGCCCGCAGTTCCCGCACCGCGTCGTCTGGGCACACCTCCAGACCGGGGCAGAGGGCGTGGGCGTTGCGCAACCGCATCCCGGCCCTCACCCCAGCTTGGCGGGCGGGCAGGGAGGCGGCGGTGACGCGCCCACCCCGGCCGAGCACCGCCGGGGAGACCGGGGAGAGCCCGGTCTCCTGCCGGAGGGCAGCCAGCGGCCAGTCAGGTACCCAGACACAGCCCCACTCGGGCGTTTTCATTGCTCTCACCTCCGCTCCATGCAGCCCCGCCGGTGCCGCACTCGAAGCGCGCGGCACCCAGTTCTGGGCGTTTCAGGGCGCTGACCTGCCAGCTCCCGCCGTCCACGAATCCCTCGCCGCGCCCCAGGAATCGTCTTTGCTCCGAGGTCGCCTCGAGCACCCAGGCCCCCTCCCAGGGACGGGCGGCGAGTAGAACCCCGCCCCGGCTGCGCACCTTTCCGGCCAGGAATCTCTGTTCCCGCCCGCTTAGCTGCACCAGCGGCCCCACCGCGAGTACCTCCACCCCTTCCGCTAGCGCGGTGAGGGTGCGCAGCGCCCCTTCCCCGGCATACGGAACCACTAGGACGTTGTCCAGATTGACCCCGGCCTCCTGGGCCGCGCACCAACCCAGGGCCGGGTGCCCCACCACCGCGCACCACCGGTCGGGGCGCTGCAGGCGCGCCAGGGCGTGCAGAAAGAGGAAGGCGGAACCGAGCACGGCCAGTACCTGCTCGGCCCCGGCGGGCACCAGGAATTCCCAGCCGTCCGGCCCCGCTGGCCCGCTTGCCCGCTGCCCCGCCTGCGCGGCGACCAGCGCAGTGACTTGCCCAGCCGCCCCGCGCCCGGCGATCGGCGCCATCGCCGCCAACTTCTGCCCGCCAACCGGCGCCACAGGCGCCTCGCGTTCATCTCCCGGCACCGCCTCCGGGCTCTGCTCGCCAACCGCGCGCTCCGACCCGCCTTGCCGCGCGACGGGAGCCCTCTCCCCCCGCGCGCCCCCGAAGTCTGGCCGCAGTACCTTGAGCCCAGCCTTGGCCTCCGCCAACTCCAGGGCCTGGCGTGCCGCCGCCAGCCTTTGCGCTTTCTCTCCCATCACACCCCCTTCGAACGTTTGTTCGATAGACTATGTCCAGTGGCCAACATTTAGAAAGACGCGCCCCCCACGAGGCTTCGCCATCCCCCTCCAATCCACTAACGTGAGGGGCATCACGCCAGCGTGGTTAGTAAGGAGTTTTCAGTGAACCTTGAGCGCCCCATTGCCCCTGATCCGTATTCCCTGCTGCCGCAGGTGCCCTCTTTCACCCTCACTTCCGAGGACTTTGAGGACGGCGGTCGACTGCCAGACGCCCAGGTGGCCCACCTCGGCAACACCTCTCCACAGTTGTCCTGGAGCGGTTTCCCTGCGGCCACGCGCTCCTTCTTGGTTACCTGCATCGACCCGGATGCCCCCACCCCGGCGCCGTGGTGGCACTGGATGATCGTGGATCTGGACGCAGGAACCACCGAGTTGCCCGCTGGGGTCGGCGCTTCCGACCTCCTGTTGGATGGGGCGGCCTACCACGCCCGCATGGACGGCGGCACCCACTCCTACGAGGGCGCCGCTCCCCCGCCCGGTGACCGCCCGCACCGCTACATCTTTGCGGTGACGGCGCTGGACGTGGATACGTTGGAGTTGGACGACGACGCCTCTCCCACCCTCGTGACCTTCATGGCCTTGGAGCACACGATTGCGCGGGCCACTTTGACCGCCCACTACTCGCACTGAGTTCTCCCGCCCCGGGCGGCCCTCCTCACGGCGAGGCCACCCGGGGCGGGGGTGTCGTGCGAAGATTCTCCCCATGCTCCGCCTGTGCTTTTACTCTCCGCGCATTCCCGGCAACACTGGTGCGGCCATCCGTCTCTCCGCGTGCACGGGTGCTCACCTCCACCTGGTTGACCCGTTGTTCGACATGGAGGATTCGAAGCTGCGCCGCGCGGGCTTGGACTACCACGACCTTGCACACGTGGAGGTCAACGAGTCCATCGAGGACGTGTACGCCTTGGCCCAGCCGGGCCGCATTTTTGCCTTCACTGGCCAGGCCACCACGCACCACACGGACATCTCCTACCGGGAGGGCGATCTTTTGGTGTTCGGCCCCGAGCCGACCGGCCTGCCCCAGGAAATGATCGACGATCCGCGCGTGACGCCGGTGCGCCTGCCTATGCGACCTGGCGCGCGTTCGTTGAACCTGTCCAACGCGGCAGCGATTGCGCTGTACGAGGCCTGGCGCCAGCTCGATTTTGCCGGCGGGGTCTAGTCCCACCTAATCGGATGGGCCGACGTTCCGCCCGCCACCCCGCTTACGCAGCCGCCATGATCAGACGCCGCCGTGCCTTGGCTGCGTCCAGAGCGAGGCACTTGCCGGCCCTGCCACCGAGCAGAATAAAGCGGTCAACCTCTTCGAGTTGCGCTGCCCTGTACAGCTATCGGCCTCTCGTTTTGTGGCAAGAACGGCACCCTTGCGGCCGGGGAGCGCTAGTGTGCCGGGAGGTAAAAGGTGGGGGCGGCGGCCTAGACTGCGGTCCATGATTAACGTTTCCCTTAACGCATCCCCGTTGGAAGAAATTGCCGTGGACAACCTGGTGGTCCCGGTATCTAAGGAATCCGAGGTTCTCTCCCCCGACGCCCCGACCGCTCTGGTAGAGCTCGCCGCCGCCGTCAAGGCTGGTAAGAAGCCCGCTATTTACGCCCCGGCTCCCGCCGGCTTCGCTGCCTCCCGCGTGATCTTCACGCCCGTCGACTTTGAGCACTACCCAGTCAACGCGCTGCAGCGCTGGGCCGGTGCCGCCGTGCGCCTAACCACTGACGAGGGCAGTGTGGCGCTGGCCTGGCGGGCGCAGTTCCCGCGCCAGGTTGCCGACTTCACCCTGGGTGCCCTGCTGGCCGACTACGACCCGGGCATCTACCAGACGGCCGACAAGGAGCCCGCCACCACCGAGGTGTTCGTGTGCGCCACCCCCGGCGAGGACCTGGCCGAGCTGGAGGAGGCCCGCGCCGAGGCCGCCGTCCTGGCCGCTCACGTCTGCAGCGCCCGCAACCTGGTCAACGCCGCCCCGAACAAGCTCTGCCCGCAGACCTTCGCCAAGTTCGCGGTGGACAACGCCGGCGAGAACGTCGCCGTTGAGGTGTTCGACTTCGACCAGCTCAAGGAGATGGGCTGCGGCGGCATCGTGGGCGTGGGCCAGGGCTCCGAGCGCAAGCCCAAGATGGTCAAGCTGCGTTACGTGGGCGACGAGTCCGCCCCGCTGGTCGGCCTGGTGGGCAAGGGCATCACCTTTGACTCCGGCGGTATCTCCCTCAAGCCGGGTGCCGGTATGGAGGAGATGAAGATGGACATGGGCGGTGCCGCCGCCGTCCTGGAGACCGTGCGCACCCTGGCGGAGCTGCAAGCCCCGGTCAACGTCGTGGCCTTCCTGGCCCTGGCGGAGAACATGCCCTCCGGCGCCGCGCAGCGCCCGGCCGACGTGGTCACCATCCGCAACGGCAAGACCGTAGAGGTCATCAACACCGACGCCGAGGGCCGCATGGTCATGGCTGACGCCCTGTGCCTCGCGGTGGAGGAGAACCCGGCCGTCCTGATCGACATCGCCACCCTGACCGGCGCGTGCCTGATCGCGCTGGGCAAGGAGATCGCCGGCGTTATGGGCGACGAGGCCGTGGTCTCCGAGCTGGAGCTGTGCGGGATCGACGCCGGCGAGGACCTGTGGCACCTGCCGTTGCCCCCGGCCCTGCGCAAGGGCATCAAGTCCAAGTTCGCGGACTTGAAGAACATCGGCGGCCGCGAGGGCGGCACCCTGAGCGCCGGCCTGTTCCTGCAGGAGTTCGTGGGCGAGGTCCCGTGGGCGCACATCGACATCGCCGGCCCCGCCTACAACTACGACGCATCTGTTGACCACCTCTCCGCTGGCGGCACCGGCTTCGGTGTGGCCACCCTGGTGAGCTTCGCCCAGAACTTCACCGGCTGGGACGTCGACTGACTTCAGGCCGACGTTCCGCTCGCCCCGCCTGCCTACCGGTTTGGCGGAGCGGTGGGCGGAACGTCGGCCATTAGTGAAAACGAATCGCAAAAACTTGGCCAACTCTGCACAAGTGCGATGTGAGCAATAGGGCACAAGGTCCCAGCTGGCACTAAAACAGCTGGAAACGGTGCAACAATGAACCTGCAGACTTCCTCAACAAGGAGAATTTGGTGAGCGATCCCCAGTACGACGTCGTAATTCTTGGTGGCGGCTCCGGCGGTTACGCCGCTGCCCTGCGCGGTGCCCAGCTAGGTCTAAAGGTGGCCCTGGTTGAGGCTGACAAGCTTGGAGGCACCTGCCTTCACCGCGGTTGTATCCCCACCAAGGCCCTCCTCCACGCAGCTGAGACGGCCGAGGCCGTGCGCGAGTCCGCCGCTTTCGGCGTGCACGCCACCCTGACCGGCATCGACGCTGCTGGCGTGAACAGCTACAAGGACGGGGTCATCTCCCGCCTCTACAAGGGCCTGCAGGGCCTGGTGAAGTCCCGCAGCGTGGACTACATCGAGGGCTGGGGCACCGTGAAGAACGCCAACACGGTCACCGTGAACGGCAAGGACTACGTGGGCAAGCACCTGGTGCTCGCCTCCGGTTCCTACTCCAAGTCGCTGCCCGGCCTGGAGATCACCGGCCGCGTCATCACCTCCGAGCAGGCGCTGCAGCTCGACTACGTCCCCTCCCGCGTCGTGGTGCTGGGCGGTGGCGTGATCGGTTGTGAGTTCGCCTCCGTGTGGCGCTCCTTCGGCGCCGAGGTCACCATCGTCGAGGGCCTGCCCCACCTGGTGCCCAACGAGGAGGAGCAGATCTCCAAGACCCTCGAGCGCGCCTTCCGCAAGCGCGGCATCAACTTCCACCTGGGCGCCCGTTTCTCCGGCGTGGTCCAGAACGAAAACGGCGTGGTCGTCTCCACCGAGGACGGCAAGACCATCGAGGGCGAGCTCCTCCTGGTGGCCGTCGGCCGTGGCCCCGCCACCGCCAACCTCGGCTACGAGGCGATCGGCGTGAACATGGACCGCGGCTTCGTCCTCACCGACGAGCGCCTGCACACCAACGTCCCGGGCGTCTTTGCCGTCGGTGACATCGTTCCCGGCTTGCAGCTGGCCCACCGCGGCTTCCAGCAGGGCATCTTCGTTGCCGAGGAGATCGCCGGCCTGAACCCGACCCCGCTGAACGAGGACAACATCCCGCGCGTCACCTACTGCGAGCCCGAGGTCGCCTCCATCGGTCTGACCGAGAAGAAGGCCAAGGAGAAGTTCGGTGCGGACAACGTGGAGGTTGTGGAGTACAACCTGGGCGGCAACGGCAAGTCCCAGATCCTGGCGACCACCGGTTTTATCAAGCTGGTCCGCGAAAAGAACGGCCCCATCGTTGGCTTCCACGCCATCGGTGCCCGCGTTGGTGAACTGGTTGGCGAGGGCCAGCTTCTGGTTAGCTGGGAGGCCTTCCCGGAGGACCTGGCGCCGCTCATCCACGCGCACCCCACCCAGAACGAGGCCCTGGGCGAGGCCGGTCTTGCCCTGGCTGGCAAGCCCCTGCACGCCCACAACTGATCAGGAAAGACGAAGATGTCGCAAACCGTGAAGATGCCCGCCCTGGGCGAGTCTGTTACCGAGGGCACTGTCACCCGCTGGCTGAAGGCCGTGGGCGAGCGTGTGGAGGCCGACGAGCCGCTGCTCGAGGTTTCCACCGACAAGGTTGACACCGAGGTTCCCTCCCCGATCTCCGGCGTGCTGGAGGCAATCTTGGTGGGCGAGGACGAGGACGCCGAAGTTGGCGCCGACCTGTGCGTGATCGGCGATGGTTCCGGCGCTGCCGCCCCCGCCGCCGCTGCGCAGCCCGTCACGGCCCCCGCGCCGGTTGCCGCTCCCGAGCCCGCCCCGGCGCCTGCTCCGGCCGCTGCCCCGGCTCTGGCCGCCGGTGGCGAGGCCACCGAGGTGAAGATGCCCGCCCTGGGCGAGTCCGTCACCGAGGGCACCGTCACCCGCTGGCTGAAGGCCGTGGGCGAGCACGTGGACGCCGACGAGCCGCTGCTCGAGGTCTCCACCGACAAGGTTGACACCGAGGTCCCCTCCCCCGTCTCCGGCACCCTGCTGCAGATCCTGGTGGAAGAGGACAACGACGCCGAGGTCGGCTCCGTGCTGTGCCTGATTGGCGACGCCGCCGCTGCCCCGGATCCGGCTCCGGCACCCGCTCCTGCTCCCGTGGCGGCTCCGGCCCCCGTGGCTGCGCCTGCTCCGGCTCCGGCCCCCGCTCCGGTTGCCGCCACCTCTGGCGGCTACGTGACCCCGATCGTGCGCAAGTTCGCTGCCGACAACGGCATTGACCTCGCCACCGTGAAGGGCACCGGCGTTGGCGGCCGCATCCGCCGCGCCGCCCGCCCGGCGGCCCGGGGTGCCCAAGGCGTCGCTGCCGCCGCCGCTCCGGCCGCTGCTCCGGCTCCCGCCCCGGCTGCTGAGGCCGCCAAGCCCGCCGCGACGATCCCGCCGGTGGACACCACGCTGCGTGGCAAGACCGAGAAGATGAGCCGCCTGCGCCAGGTCATTTCCCAGCGCATGATGGAGTCCCTGCAGACCTCCGCTCAGCTCACCACCGTAATCGAGGTCGACGTCACCCGCGTCGCCGCGCTGCGCGCCCGTGCCAAGAGCAAGTTCGAGGCCGCCGAGGGCACCAAGCTGACCTTCCTGCCGTTCTTCGTCAAGGCCGCCACCGAGGCGCTCAAGGCCCACCCGAAGATCAACGCCACCATCCGCGACAAGGAGGTGGAGTACCACGCGGTGGAGAACATCGGCATCGCCGTGGACACCCCGCGCGGCCTGCTGGTTCCGGTCATCAAGGAGGCCGGCGACCTCACGCTCGGTGGCATCGCCAAGAAGATCAACGACCTGGCCAAGCGCACTCGCGACGCCGAGGTTGGCCCCGGCGAGCTGACCGGCTCCACCTTCACGATCACCAACACCGGCTCCGGTGGTGCGCTGTTCGACACCCCGATCATCAACTCCCCCGAGGTGGCGATCCTGGGTGTTGGCACCATCGTCAAGCGCCCAGTGGTTCGTAAGGACGCCGAAGGCAACGAGGTCATCGCGATCCGCTCCATGGTCTACCTGGCCCTCTCCTACGACCACCGCCTGGTGGACGGCGCCGACGCGGCCCGCTACCTGATGACGGTGAAGAAGCGCCTGGAAGAGGGTGCCTTCGAGGCCGAGCTGGGCCTGTGAGCCTAGCCTGAGGGTGTGGGGGGGGGGCCCCCCCGCCCGCGGGGGCCCCCCCCCAGTAC
>JAUMWR010000006.1:0-7397 GCA_030529545.1 Buchananella hordeovulneris | reverse complement strand
GGGGGGGGGGGCCGGCGTGGCCGGGGCGCCGCGGGGGGGGGGGGGGGGCGCCGGGCCCCCCGGCCCCCCCCCCCCCCCACACTTTTCCCCCGCTCCCCGGTCCTCGCCGGGGCGCGCCTTGATCAGCGCCCCTCCTGCGGGGTCAGCTCAGCAACCTTACCGTCCTCCAGGCGCACCCGCAGCACCTGCGGCGCCGTCGCCGGTGCCTCCTGCCAGTGGCCCGTACCTACGCGCCACTGGTAGGCAAGCTGCTGCATGGAGACCTCCAACTCCTGCTCCCCCATCTCCGTACACGCCGCGAGCCGATTGCTCAGCCCACGCACCTCGATCCCGTCGCGCGTCAGGGCACCGATCAGTTCCACATCCCGCGCCCTCGCGACCGCGCCTGGGGCGTACACGGCAGCCAATTGGTGGGCGTCGCGCGCTGCAATAGCCGCGTCGCGGCGCTCCGAGAGCACCGCAAACTGCTCGCAACCGCCCGGCCGCACAGCAGCTTCTCCCTCCGGCCCGTGACCCGACGCCTCTTGCGGACCGGCCCGTCCCCGACCACCGCGCGCGGAGTCAGCGCTCCCGCCCTGCCGCCGCTCTTCCGCTCCTCCGGCCCGGCCGCGCTGGCGGGCAACTGCGTCTTGTTGGCCGCGCTGAGCCTGCACGCCTGCTTCTTTCCCGTCCTCTTCTCCCACCTGCTGCGCGGCCGCCGGCACCGCCACCGTGGGCCGGCTCATCTGGGTCAGAGCCCCACCCGCGATCAGCACCACGCCAAGGGCCAGCGAGGCCGCTCGCACCGCCTTGCGCGCCGCCCACTTCCCGCCCCGGGTGCTCACCACTGCGGGACGGTGCTTGCCCTCGGTGGGAGCGTTGAGCGCGGCGCGGCGCATCGCCTCCCCGGCCATCTCCGCGCCCTACTCTGTGTGGATGGGCTCGCGCCCGCCGGAGATCTCGCTGGCCCGCGCGCCCAGCTCGTACAGGCCGGGCACCCGCTCTTCCTGCGCTCTCGCACCCCCGCGTGGCACCGCTCCGCCTTGCCCACCCGGACCGCCCGGCCCAGTCTCCTCTGCACCGGTCTGCTCTGCACCAGCCTCCGCCGGACCACTCGCCGCCGGACTCGTTCCCGCCGCGCCCGCGCCCTCCGCTGCCGCCCTTGCTTGCACGGCGGCGCCCCGCCCCAGCCACGGGGCCAGGATGCGGGCGATCTCGGCGGCAAAACCGCCCGTGCTGCCCGCCGCCAGCAGGGTGAGCTTGGCCAGCGCCACCGCGTCGGCCTGCTCGCTAACCTGCCCGGTGCCGTGCTCGCCCGCCGCCACGTTCCGGTGACGCAGCCCCGGGGTGCCGCGCTCGCCGCGCCCGCCCAGAAACCAGTCGATCAGTTGCAGGCTGCCGTCGGCGCGCACCAACACGTTGGCCGGGCTCACGTCCCCGTGCGCCAAGCCTGCCTTGTGTAGCGCGCCCAGGGCCGCCCCCAGTTCCGCCAACAGGTAGGCGAGCTCCGGCGGCGAGAGCACGTCGCGGCCGGCCAGAACGTCGTCCAACGTCACGCCGTAAATCCGTTCGCTGGCCACGACCACGTCGCCGGGCGCGCACTGCTCCTCCCATTGGCCCGGCGCGATCTCAAAGACGCCGGTGAGGCGGTTCAGGCAGCGGTGGCGCACGGCCAGGGCGCGGCGGCAGTGGTCGGCCAGGTCTCCGCCGGGGAAGGCGGCGCGCACCAGCTCCGCCGGCAACCTTTTCAGCGCCACCTCGCGCCTGTTTTCCCCGTCCCAGGCCGCGTAGACCGTGCCGCTGCCGCCCCGCCCCAGCAGACCAGAAACTGTGTAACCGCCCACATTCATGCCTCCACCCCATCGCACCGCCGGGCGGGACGCAACGAAAACGGCGACGCTGTGGATAACCGATAGGCTTGGCGGCGTGGAAATCCTTTCTCTGGGCCTGGGCGAGCAACTGACGGACTACGAGGCGGCCTGGGCCATTCAGCGCGAGGTGCACGCGCAGGTGGCGGCCGGGCGGCGCCCCAACACGCTCCTGCTGGTGGAGCACGAGTCGGTTTACACCGCCGGACGCCGCACCGCCCACTACGACCGTCCCAAGGACGACACGCCGGTGATCGAGGTCGATCGCGGCGGGCGAATCACCTGGCACGGGCCTGGGCAGATCGTCGTCTACCCCATAGTGAAGCTGACCGAGCCGATCGACGTGATCGCCTACGTGCGCGCGCTCGAGGAGGCCGTCATCGAGGTGTGCGCGGGCATGGGCGTGCCCACCGAGCGCGTGGAGGACCGCACTGGCGTGTGGGTGCGGGCCGACGCGCGGGGCCGCGACCGCAAGGTGTGCGCGATCGGGGTTCGCACCGCCCGCAACGTCACCATGCACGGCATTGCCCTGAACTGCGAGCCCGACCTCTCCCGCTTCGGCATCATCGTCCCCTGCGGGATCAGCGACGCCGACGTGACCTCGCTCAGTCACGAGCTGATGCGCCGCGTACCGATCTCCGAGGTGGTGGGGCCGCTGGTGGCCGCCCTGCGCAAACACCTCGCACCGTTGGTGGAGGACCTGCCGATTTCCGCGCCGCCCGCATTGCCCATTGCGGGGACCAGCCCGTGGGTGGACGACGCTGCCGCCCCCGGCGCGCGCGTGCCCTGATTTGCCCCTCTATCGCCCGGTTTTTGTGGCATACCTCCCGGCCCGCGCCCGCCCCCTGCGCTCCACCGACCTGGGACTACGGGCCTAGACTGGGGCGGTATCGCTTTTAGGAGATGTAGACATGGCAATGGCTCCAGAGGGCCGCAAGCTTCTTCGCGTCGAGGCCCGCAACGCCGAGACCCCGATCGAGAAGAAGCCCGCATGGATCCGTACTCGGGCGGTCACCGGTCCCGGCTACGCCAACACTCGCGACCTGGCCCGTGGCGCCAAGCTGCACACGGTCTGTGAGGAGGCCGGCTGCCCCAACATCTACGAGTGCTGGGAGGACCGCGAGGCCACCTTCTTGATCGGCGGTAACGAGTGCACGCGTCGCTGCGACTTCTGCCAGATCGCCACCGGCCGTCCGCGCGAATATGATCGCGACGAGCCGCGCCGCGTGGCCGAATCCGTGGCGGAGATGGGACTGCGCTACGCCACCGTCACCGGCGTGGCGCGCGACGACATCCCGGACGGCGCCGCCTGGCTGTACGCGGAGACCGCGCGCCAGATTCACGAGCTCTCCCCCGGCACCGGCGTGGAACTGCTGGTGCCGGACTTCCGGGGCAAGCCCGAGTCCCTGGCGGAGGTCTTCTCCTCCCGCCCCGAGGTCTTTGGCCACAACCTGGAGACGGTGCCGCGCATCTTCAAGCGCATCCGCCCCGCGTTCTCCTACCAGCGCTCCCTGGAGGTGCTCACCGCGGCCAGCGAGGCGGGCCTGGTCACCAAGTCCAACCTGATCCTGGGGATGGGCGAGACCAAGGAGGAGACCATCGAGGCAATGCAGGCGCTGCACGACGCCAAGTGCGACCTGCTCACCATCACCCAGTACCTGCGCCCCTCAGCGCTGCATCACCCGATCGACCGCTGGGTCAAGCCGCAGGAGTTCATCGAGCTGCGCGACCTGGCCCTGGAGATGGGCTTCGCCGGCGTCATGGCGGGCCCGCTGGTGCGTTCCTCCTACCGCGCTGGCCACCTGTGGGGGCAGGCCATGAAGAACAAGGGTTGGGAGGTTCCGGCCCACCTGGAGCACCTCACCGCGCCGGTAACTATGCGCCAGGAGGCGGCCTCTTTGGTCGACTCCGGCCTGGCGGACGCAAAAGCGCCCGCGCTGCCCCGCTAGACTGAGTTCATGTCCAACTCTCAGCCTGCACCGGGTGCCAAGCGCCGCTGGTATCACAACCTCAAGGACGCGTTCACGATTACGCGCCGGTCCTACCCCTTTATCCTCTGGCTGCTGCCGCTGGTTTTCGTGGGTATTGCCGTCTTGATGGGTGTGCTCGGATGGTACTTCTCCCGCACCACCGCCTACACCATCTACTGGAGCGTCCTTGGTGTGCTCACCGGTGGCGTCGCTGCGCTCGGCCTCCTGTCCTACCTGACCCGCAAGGCCTCCTACTCTCAGATTGAGGGGATGCCCGGCGCGGCTGGCGCAGTGCTGCAGCAGATCTCGCGCGGCTGGACCATCGAGGAGCGCCCGGCTCTGATCACCCGCAACCAGGACATCGTCTGGCGCCTGGTGGGCCGCCCCGGCGTGGTGCTGGTCAGCGAGGGCCCGGCTAGCCGCGTGGGCAAGCTGCTCGAGGACGAGACCAAGAAGGTCAACCGCGTCGCCCCGAACGTGCCGGTCTACCAGTTCCAGTGCGGCACCGAGTCCGGCCAGGTTCCGCTCGGCAAGCTCCAGTGGCAGGTGACCAAGCTGAAGAACCAGCTCACCGCCGCCGAGGTGCCGGCCGTGGCCAAGCGACTGACCGCCCTGCAAGCCAAGAACGCGCTGCCGATCCCGCGCGGCGTGGACCCGACCAAGGCGCGCCCGGACCGCAAGGGTATGCGCGGACGCTGATCATTCGCTTTCGGTATTGGCCGGCTGCTTAGGCAGCCGGCCAATCCTTTTGCCAGCCGCGGGGGGTAGGTGCCGGTCGCGGGGACGCCCGGGCTGCGCGGTGGGAATGACCAGACGGCGGCGTGTGATGCATAGAACAGCGGCTGAATCCCACCAAATCGCTGCATATTTATGGCACACACTGCATATTGCCCTATATGCTCGTGCCGTTGGCATCCCCGAGGAGGAATTATGTCTCGCAAGCTCGCAATTCCCGCTATCGCCGCAGCTCTTGCCCTTTCGCTGGCCGGCTGCTCGCAGGCCGAGCCCGGAGCTGAGGGCGGCGCTGGCTCCCCCGCGCCCGCCGCTGCGGGCGACGTCCGTTTCGATGTCTCCACCGTGGAGGTTGTCCCCGAGCTGGCCGAGAAGGTGCCGGCGGCTATTAAGGAGGCCGGGGTGCTGCGCGTCGGTGCTTCTACCGACTATGCCCCGGCAGAGTTCCGCGCTGAGGACGGCCAGACCCCCGTCGGCTACGACGTGGAGCTCACCGGCGCCCTGGCGGCGGTGCTGGGCCTGAAGGCGCAGGTCACGCACGCCCAGTTCGACTCCATCATTCCGGCGATTGGCTCCAAGTTCGACCTCGGTATTTCCTCTTTTACGGTCACCGAGGAGCGTACCAAGGTCACCAACATGATCGACTACATCAACGTCGGTTCCTCCTACGCCGTCCAGGCAGGCAACCCGAAGGCTGTTGACCCGGAGAACATCTGCGGAGTGCGAGTCGGTGTCCTGACCGGCAGCTACCAGCAGGATTACCTGGAGAACCTCAACACCGACAAGTGCAAGGACAAGCCGATCGATATCGCGGCTTTCGACCTCCAATCCGAAGCCACCACCAACCTTTCCTCTGGCCTCCTCGATGCCTTCCTGGCTGACTCCACTGTCTCTGGCTACGCCGTCACCCTTACCGGGGGCTCCCTCGAGGTGGTGGGAGACATCATCGAGGCAGAGGCGCAGGGCATCGTGGTAGCTAAGGACGACCAGGAGCTGACCGATGTGGTGGCCGCCGCCATGCAGCACCTGATGGACGACGGCACCTGGAAGACCATCCTTACCGCTTGGGGCTCCGGTGACGCGGCGCTCAGCACCGCGAAGGTCAACTCCAAGTGAAAAAGGCACACCAGCGGGACGGCGTCGAGCTGATCGACGCCGTCCCGGTGCGTCACCCCTCCCGCTGGATCAGCGCTGCCATCGTCGCCGTCCTGGCCGCGATGGTGGTCTCCTCGCTGGTGCGAAACCCGGCGTGGCGGTGGGACATCGTGCAGGTCTACCTCTTCTCGCCGCAGATCATCAACGGCGTGAAGTGGACGCTGATCCTCACGGCAGCGGCGATGGCGATCGGCATCCTCCTGGCCATCACGGCCGCGATCATGCGCGAGTCCACCAATCCGGTGCTGCGCTCGGTGAGCTGGGTGTACATCTGGTTCTTCCGGGGCACGCCCATCTACACACAGCTCATCTTCTGGGGTCTGCTGGGTGCGCTCTATCCCAAGCTCTCGCTCGGTATCCCCTTTGGCCCGGAGTTTTTCACGTTCAACACCACCGAGGTGATCACCGCCGTCTGGGCGGCCACCATCGGTCTGGGCCTGAACGAGGGCGCCTACCTGGCAGAGATCGTCCGCGCGGGCCTGAACAGCGTGGACAAGGGGCAGGCGGAAGCAGCGCGCGCCCTGGGCATGGGCCGGGGCCTCATCATGCGCCGCATAATCCTGCCCCAGGCCATGCGCGTAATCGTGCCGCCCACGGGCAACGAGACCATCTCTATGCTCAAGACCACCTCGCTGGTGGTGGCCGTTCCCTTCACGCTGGAGTTGCAGTACGCGGCGCGCACCATCGGTAACCGCACGTTCCTGCCCATCCCGGCACTGATCGTGGCCGCCCTGTGGTACCTGGCCATCACTTCCATCCTGATGGTGGGCCAACACTACCTGGAGCGCCACTTCGGCAAGGGCTTCGAGGGCCGCGACCTGACCAAGGTCAAGGGCAAGCCGGGCACGCAGGCCGCCATCGCGGCATCCCAAACCACCCACGCCGACCCGTTCTTGGATGTGACGCCATGACCCAGAGTTCTTCGCAGATGGTGAGCGTCAAGGGCGTACACAAGTTCTTTGGCGACTTGCATGTGTTGCGCGGCGTGGACCTGGAGGTCCGGCCTGGCGAGGTGTGCGTGCTGCTGGGCCCCTCCGGCTCCGGCAAGTCCACGCTGCTGCGCTGCATCAACCAGCTCGAGACCATCGAGGCCGGGCGCATCGAGGTCGAGGGCGAGCTGCAGGGCTACGCCGAGCGCGCCGATGGCCGCCTCCAGGTGCTCAAGGACAAACAGATCGCCGCGCAGCGCTCGCGCCTAGGCATGGTGTTCCAGCGCTTCAACCTGTTCCCCCACCTGACCGCCCTGGGCAACGTCATGGAGGCTCCGGTGCGGGTGCGCGGCATCAAGCCGGCTGCGGCCAAGCGCCGCGCCCTGGAGCTCCTGGACCAGGTGGGCCTGGCCGACCGCGCCGACCACTACCCGGCGGAGCTCTCCGGTGGCCAGCAGCAGCGCGTCGCGATCGCCCGCGCCCTGGCCATGGACCCGGAGATCATGCTCTTTGACGAGCCCACCTCCGCGCTCGACCCCGAGCTGGTGGGCGAGGTACTGGGCGTCATGAAGGACCTGGCCGCCGCCGGCATGACCATGGTCGTGGTCACCCACGAGATGGGCTTTGCCCGCGAGGTGGCTGACACGGTGGTGTTCATGGACGAGGGCGTGATCGTGGAGTCTGGCGCGCCGGACCAGGTTTTCGACAACCCGCAGACGGAGCGTTTCAAGGACTTCCTGCAGCACGTCCTGTGACTGCTCCCA
>JAUMWR010000005.1:50509-57060 GCA_030529545.1 Buchananella hordeovulneris | reverse complement strand
GAAAACTCGACCCAAACCACCCACCCCAACACCAAGTGTCAAAAGTCAGGTTCGAGTCGCGCAACCCGGAGGCGCAGGCGTGGCTGGGCTGGAATGAAGTCCCCGGCGAGCGCGATACCCCCGCCGGTCGCCTGCAAGAATCCCTGCAAACCACCCCACCGGATACCAACGGCGTGGTAGTGATGCACATCGAGAACCGCTTCCTGGCGGATGGGCACGACGCTCCGCTCCAGCAGCGCCTGCAGTTCCGCAGCTACGAGCAGATCGTCGCCGACCTGCAGCAGGCAGGGCTCGAGGTGGCCGCCTGTTATCGAGACTGGCAGCGCGCGCCGTTCACCGGCGGGGCCGAGCAGCCGCTCATGGTCTTCGTCGCCAAAAAGCCCCTCGAATAGGAACCCCGTTAGTGATTTCACCGCTGCCTCCGGGCGCAAATGGTTCGCCGTTCAATCAACTGGCGGTTCCGGTCGGGCGGGGGAGTGGCAGTGGGCACTAGACAGCCGCTAAACGGTTGGATTTCCTGCAAGTTCCGCATTCCGGTGTGAACATGGGGCGCACGGCAAATTACGGAACGGCTGGCCCAACCAGCCAGCGGAACATAGTCATTCTGGTAACAGCAGTCGTGAGCGTCATCGCGGTGGCGCTGGCGTGAGTTTTCTTCTTCTGCGGCGGCACGGAAACCCCGCGTGAGGACGGGGCGGTGTCGAGCGAGCAGACCGACTCCACCGCCACCGACGCAGCCGCAAACGAGGGGCAGAACGCTCCCGGCGCGGTAGGCGACGGCGGGGAGCTGAACGACGCCTCCTTCGTGGTGCCGAGGCGGTGCGTCGAGGCAACGCTGACGGGAACCTACGGGGACTACGACGGCAAGTCGATCCCCTTCAAGTCCGGCGTCGCCACCTCCGAGGAGCCCAACACCGGCCAGATCACCATCAAGTCCGTCCAGAGCGGCTACCAGAACGAGAAGGTGGGCGAGCTGACAGTCGTGCAGTTCGAGTGCACCCCGAAGTTCGACGAGCCCTTTGAATCCCTTGGCGTCTACGCCAAGGACCTGAAGCTCGTGGGCGACGTCGAGTGGGGCGGCGCCACCCTGCCCGAGCTCGACTACGGGACCAAGACCTTCGCCGACGTAACCGCCGACGAGGACGGCATCTACGTCACCGTGAACGAGATTGGCGTTGCGGGGGACGACGTTGCCGCCGGCGGTCGGCGTACCGGCGTGGCCCATATCCAGTTCGAATTCAGCGACACCTACCAATCGGTGCGCCTGCGCGAGGCCCGCTACGAGGCCACCGACGCGGGCTCCTTTGAGCTGGTGTCGCTGGTGCAGACCAGCAAGTAGGCAAACAACTGGCGGGGGCGGTGATTAGCGACACACCGCCCCCGCCCGCTGCTGCACGCGCCGCCGCAGCGACCCGCGCTGGGGCAGCCCGTGGCTAGATCCAGGACTCCATCCACATGCGCTGGTGCCAGGAGTCGTAGGGGATGTAGTTGCCCACGTAGATGGGCCAGAAGTACGCGGCCAGCGCCAGCACCAGCACGGTCAGCCCGCCCAGCACAACGAGGGTCGAGCGGTCGGTGGCCAGAATCTGGGCCCGCACCCGTTGCACGGACTGCCACCAGGTGGCCGAAGCCGACTGCGCCTCAGCCTCCACCTCGGCGGTGCCAGCCTCGAGCTGAGCGGCCGCCGCGCGGGCAGCGTCGTGCTCGGCCTTGGACTTGTCAACGGGCGCCTTGTCTGCGGCCTCCGCGGCCTGCCCGGCCTCCCCGGCGCCCGCGCCGGCCTCGTCGCAGCCCTCCTCGCCGGAGTCGCTAGCGACCTCGGCGTCCTCCGCGGCGCCGCGGCCCGCGCCGGCCTCAGGCGAGGCGGCCTCGTAAGCGAGCTCGGCGGCGGCAACGTCGTACGCCTGCTGGCGCAGCTTCCAAATGTGCCCCGGCAGCCAGATCGCGTAGAGCAGGGCGAAGACCACGAAGGGGGAGAGCACCACGGTGTAGAAGGTGAAGATGGTGCGCTCGGAGTACTGGAACCACGGCAGATACAGGCCCGCGTAGCCGGCCAGCACCACCCAGGCGCGCCAGTCTAGGCGAGCGAACGCGCCGTACAGGACCACCACGAGCGCGGCGGCGCCCAGCCACCAAATGGCGGGGTTACCGATGGCCAGGATGGCCTCCACGCAGCGGTCGGAGGGGCACTCCTGGCCCGCGCGGTGGGTGAAGTCATCGGGCCAGTAAAAGCTAGTGGGGCGCAGCTGCAGCAGCCAGCCAGCGGGCTTGGACATGTAGGAGTGCTCGCTGGTCACGCCCACGTGGAACTCGTAGGCGGCCTTGTGGTAGTCCAGCAGGTCCTGCAGCGGCAGGGGCAGCCAGGACGGCGTCCACGGGGTGTTGCCGGCGGCGATCTCCCCGGCCGCCCAGCCGCGCTTGTAGCCGCCGTCGGTGGTCAGCCAGGACCACCAGGTGGCGAGGTAGGTGAAGAACGCCAGCACCACCATCGCAAAGAACGCGGGGATGGCGCCGCGCACCAGGGCCTGCAGCGCCCACTTGGGCGTGCCGGCCAGTTGGCGGGCGGAGGCGTCCCAGATGGCCACCAGCAGACCGGCCACGGCCAGCATGTAGAGACCGGACCACTTCACGCCGCAGGCCAGCCCAAAGGCCAGGCCGGCCGCCACCAGCCACCAGCGTGCCCCGGTGCGGGCCACGATGCCGTGGTCCTTCCGTTTGCCGCCCGCGCGCAGGGCTAGGTCGCGGGCCAGGCGGGCGCGCATGCTCTGCCGGTCCAGGAATACGAAGCACATCGCCACAACCACCCAGAAGGTGAGGAAGATGTCCAGCAGGGCGGTGCGGGAGAGGACCAGGTGCTGCCCGTCTACTGCCAAGAAGAGGCCGGCAGCCAGCCCGAAGGTGGCGTTGTTGAGGACACGCGCCACCAGCCAGGCCAACAGCAGCACGGTGACCGCCCCTGCCACTGCCCCGCTGACGCGCCAGCCGAATGCCGACTCGGCACCGAAGAGCCGCATGCCGAGCGCGATCATCGCCTTACCCACCGGCGGGTGGACCACGTAGGAACCCGTGGAGGACAGGGCGGAGAAGTCCCCGGACTCGAACAGGGCGTTGGCGTTCTCGCCGTCCCAGTTGCCCTCGTAGCCCTGCATCATGAGGGCGAAGGCGTCCTTGACGTAGTACGTCTCGTCAAAGACCAGCTTCTGGGGGTGGGCCAGGTGCACCAGGCGCAGGATGAGCGCAAAGACGCCCACGGCAGCGGGAATGATCCAGGCCGCCAGCCTGTCCTTGGTGGACTCGAACGCCCCGAGCCCCAGCCTGGTGCGCCAGAACACCTCCTCCCTTTGCTGAGAGGGAGTCAGAGGGCCCGCCGCTGAGCGCTTGGCGAGCCCCGAGGGGCGGTTCTTGGCGGCGCGGCGCTGTGAGGCAGCCTGGCCGACTCGCTTGGTGGCAGTGGCATTCACGCTGGCAAGCATACGATGTAGGCATATTTTCGGGTGCGGAGCGCGGGTGGCTGCTTTTGGGGTGGACGACGTTCCTCCCGCCCGCATGCTGTTGCGCCGCCCCCTTTAACCACCTGCCTGGGGCGGGGAGCTGGGAGAAGTGGTGAGGGCGATGGAGTCTACAAAGAACAGGCGCGAGCTGGGGGCGGAGCTGGGCCTGGAGGCGCTGGAGTTCGAGGACCTGGAGCCCGGCGTGCAGGAGGGGGAGGAGCCCCAGGCCGAGCAATGGGCACTGGCGGCCGGCACCATCACCTTGGCGGCCACGCCCATCGGCAACGTCGGGGACGCCTCGGCCCGCCTGATCGCCGCGCTGGGGCAGGCCGACGTGGTGGCGGCGGAGGACACCCGCCGCACCGTGGACCTGCTGCGCCGCTTGGGCGTGCGGGCCCCGGGCCGCCTGACCGCCTTTCACGAGCACAACGAGGACGCCAAGGCCCCGGCGCTGCTGGAGGCGGCGCGCGCCGGGGCGCGGGTGCTGCTGGTGACCGACGCTGGCATGCCCTCGGTGAGCGACCCCGGTTACCGCCTGGTCTCCCTGGCCGCCGCGCAGGGGGTGCCGGTGACGGTGATCCCCGGCCCCTCCGCCGTGCTCACCGCGCTGGCGATCTCCGGGCTGGCCTCGGACCGCTTCTGCTTCGAGGGCTTCCTGCCCCGCAAGGAGGGGGAGCGTGCCCGCTACCTGGCCGCCCTTTCCGCCGAGCAGCGCACCATGGTGTTCTTCGAGAGCCCGCACCGGGTGGCCGCCACGCTCGTGGCGCTCGCGCGGGCCTTCGGTGACAGCCGCCCGGCGGCGCTGTGCCGCGAGCTGACCAAGACATACGAGGAGGTGGTGCGTGCCCCGCTGGGCGAGCTCGCCACCCGGTTTGCGCAGGGCGCTCGCGGCGAGGTGGCCCTCGTGGTGGCCGGGGCGCAGCCCCAGGAGATCGACGTGGCAAGCCTGGTGCCCGCCGTCCTGGCCCTGGTGGAGGCGGGGGCCAAGCTCAAGCCGACCATCTCTGAGGTGGCCGGCGCGCGCGGGGTTTCCAAGCGCGAGCTCTACGAGGCCGTGCTGGCCGCCCGCAAGTAGGGCGCTGGGACGCACGGCGGGCGGAACGTCGGCCAAAACCGGGCCGCAGCGGCGGGGCGACGATTAGATAGGATTGCGGTTATGACTCGCGTACTTTCTGCTGTGGCCTGGCCCTACGCCAACGGCCCGCGTCACATTGGCCATGTCGCCGGCTTCGGCGTCCCCTCTGACGTCTTTTCGCGCTACATGCGAATGGCCGGCCACGAGGTGCTCATGGTCTCCGGTACTGACGAGCACGGCACCCCGATCCTGGTGGCTGCCGACCAGCAGGGCATCACCGCCCGCGAGCTGGCCGACAAGAACAACCGCATCATCGCCGAGGACCTGGTGGCGCTGGGCCTGTCCTACGACCTGTTCACCCGCACCACCACCGGCAACCACTATCAGGTTGTGCGCGCCATGTTTGAGACGGTGCGCGACAACGGCTACATGATCAAGCGCACCATGGGCGCGGCCATCTCCCCGTCTACCGGGCGCACCCTGCCCGACCGCTACATCGAGGGCACCTGCCCCCTGTGCGGCTACGGCGAGGCTCGCGGCGATCAGTGCGACAACTGCGGCAAGCAGCTCGACCCGACCGACCTGATTGACCCCAAGTCCAAGGTCAACGGCGAGCGCCCCGACTTTGTGCAGACCGAGCACTATTTCCTGGACCTGCCGGCGTTGGCCGACGCTCTGTCGGCGTGGCTCGACGAGCGCGAGGCCACCGGCACCTGGCGGCCGAACGTGATCCGCTTCTCCCAGAACATCCTGGAGGAGATCCGCCCGCGCGCCATGACCCGCGACATCGACTGGGGTATCCCGGTGCCGGGCTGGGAGGACCAGCCAGGCAAGCGCCTGTACGTGTGGTTCGACGCCGTGATCGGTTACCTGTCCGCCTCCATCGAGTGGGCCCGGCGCACCGGCGACCCGGAGGCGTGGCGCAAGTGGTGGAACGACCCGGAGAGTCTGTCCTACTACTTCATGGGCAAGGACAACATTGTCTTCCACTCCCAGATCTGGCCCGCCGAGCTCCTGGCCTACAACGGGCAGGGCTCCAAGGGCGGCGAGAACGGCGAGATGGGCATCCTGAACCTGCCCACCGAGGTGGTCTCCAGCGAGTTCCTCACCATGGAAGGCAAGCAGTTCTCCACCTCCCGCTCCGTCGTGATCTACGTACGCGACGTCCTGGCCCGCTACCAGCCCGACGCGCTTCGCTACTTCATCAGCGCCGCCGGCCCGGAGAACCAGGACAGCGACTTCACCTGGGCCGAGTTCGTGCGCCGCAACAACTCCGAGCTGGTGGCAGGCTGGGGCAACCTGGTCAACCGCACCGCCGCGATGATCGCCAAGAACTTCGGGGAGATCCCGGAGCCGGGCGAGTTGGAGCCGATCGACCAGGAGCTGCGCGACGCCATCACCGCCGGTTTCGGTGCCGTGGGCTCCCTGATTGAGGCGCACCGCCAGCGCGCGGCTATCGCCGAGGTCATGCGCCTGGTGGGCGAGGCCAACAAGTACGTCACCGAGACCGAGCCCTTCCGCCTGAAGGCCCCGGAGCAGCGCCAGCGCCTGGCCACCGTGCTGCACACCCTGGCCCAGAGCGTTGCCGACCTCAACGTGATGATCTCCCCGTTCCTGCCCCACTCCGCCAACGCGGTGGACAAGGTGCTGGGCGGCGCCGGCGACGTGGCCCCCATGCCGCGCATCGAGGAGGTCGTTGACCTGGACGTCACCCGCGAGGACGGTTCCCCGCTGGACTACCCGATCATCACCGGTGACTACAGCAACGTGCGCAAGTGGAAGAGCCTGCCCATCGTGGTTGGCGCCCCGATCGAAAAGCCCACCCCGGTGTTCGTCAAGCTCGACGAGTCCGTCATTGAGGAGGAGCTGGCTCGGCTGCAGGGCTGACCCAGGGCCGGAGCCCCGCAAAGGGGCCCGGCTGGCAGCAAAAGGGTGGTGGGGCGCCCGGGGGCACATCGGCGGCCCCCCCCCCCGACCCCCCGGGG
>JAUMWR010000005.1:0-50499 GCA_030529545.1 Buchananella hordeovulneris | reverse complement strand
TTGGGGGGGCCCGCGCTGCTGCCAGGGGGGGGGCCACCACCCTTTCACGCCGGGGGACCCCCGAGCTAAACGGGGAAGTTGTAGACGCGCTGCGTGTTCTCCTCCAGCGCACGGCACGCCTCGCCCTCCTCTGCGCCCCAGCGCTGCGCTATGGCCCGCACTGTCACCGGCATGACGTAGGAAGCGTTGGGGCGCCCGCGCAGCGGGTGCGGGGCCAGGTAGGGCGCGTCGGTCTCCACCAGCACCAGCTCGCGGGGCAGCGCGTCCAGCGCCTGGCGGGCGTAGTCGTTGGCGTGGTAGGTCACCGGGCCCGCGATCGAGGCGTACCAGCCGTGCTCCGCCAGCACCTGTGCCATCTGAGCGTCCCCGGAGAAGCAGTGGAACACCGTGCGCTGCGGCGCGCCGTCGGCAAGCAGCGTCTGGATCACCTCGGCGTGCGCGTCGCGGTCGTGAATCTGCAGCGGCAGGTCCAGTTCCTTGGCCAGCGCGATGTGGGCGCGGAAGGCGGCGATCTGCGCAGCCTTGGCCCCCTCCCCGCCCCGGAAGAAGTCCAGGCCGCTCTCACCGATCGCCACCACCTTCGGGTGGCGCGCGGCGCGCGCCACGGCGGCCAGAGCGTCGTCCAAACTCACCTCGTGGTGGGGGCGCAAGACGGGAGTCAGGCCGTCGGGAGCGTCGTCCGCAGCGTGGCGCAGGGGGCCGGCGTGCAACGGCGCCTCGTTCGGGTGAATGGCAACCGCCGCGAACACGCCCTCGTGGGCGTCGGCCAGCGTGCAAGCCGGCTCCAGGTCGTTCAGCTCGCAGCCCACCGTAATAATGCGATGCACGCCCACCTCGCGCGCGCGCGCGAGCTGCACCTCCAGGCTCGGGCGCTCGCCCTGCACCTCCGGGATCTCCTCAACGCTCAGCGGTAGGTGGGTGTGGTTGTCCGTGACCGGGCCGGCCAGCGGCGCCGGGGTCTCGGGCCACCGGCGGGACTTCTTGGAAGCAGGCATGGGTAACAGCCTAGACAAGGCCCGCTGGGGGCCGCCCCGCGCCTGGGAATTACCTGGGAGCCTCCCGGCGGGTTATTCGGTAAATCCCCGCTATTTAGCGCAAAACCCGCGCCGCGCGGCCGGGTGAGGTGTTGCACGCCGGTGTGATACCGCCCAAACCCGCTAGACAAGATGTGTAACAAACTGGTTACGATCAGCGTGGCCGCTTTCGAAATGTGGTCCCGGAAGTTCGCTCCCCGGCCCCAGGACAGGGTGCCCAGCGATGCTGCGAACTCACCGAACTCGAAAACTGAAGGAAAGCATGACCGAGATCGAGACCCCCGTCCTCAGCAGCACTGAAGGCAAGCGCTCCAAGCGCGGCCTGATTGCAATGATCGCCGGCGGCAGCGCAGCGGCGCTCCTCCTGGCCGGTGGGGCAATTGTCTTCTCCAACTACAAGACCGTCACCGTCTCCGCTGACGGCTCCACCCAGTCCGTCTCCACCTTCGCCTCCGACGTCTCCGGGGCCCTGGCCGACGCTGGTATCTCCGTGGGCGCGAACGACCTGGTGGTGCCGGCCCCCGCCTCCGAGCTGGTCTCCGGCTCCTCCATCACCATCAAACGCGCGCAGGCCGTCACCGTTGGCGACGCCACGCTGTGGACCACCGAGGGCTCGGTTGCCGCAGCCGTCGCCGCCTCCGGCGACGCCAACTCCTACAGCGCCTCCCGCTCCGTCCAGCGCCTGGAGCTCACCAGCCTCCCGCTGGTCACCGAGGGTGCCCAGGTCACCGTGGTGGCCGACGGCAAGACCCAGACCGTCACCGTCAACGCGGACATGGAGGCCACCGACGTTTTGAAGCTGGCCGGCGTGCAGGTCTCCCCGATCGACGAGGTCAAGGCTGAAATCTCCGCCGCTGGCGAGGTCACCGTCACCGTCGTGCGCGTGGTCCGCTCCGTGACCGGCGCCGAGAGCGCCATCGACTTCAAGACCGTCGAGGAGCACACCGAGGACCTCTACGAGGACGAATCCGAGGTCGCCCAGGAGGGCGCCCCCGGCACCCTGATCACCTACACCTACGCCGAGACCCGCGACGGCAAGCCCGTCGTGAGCGTGAAGACCGGCGAGAAGGTCAAGGCTGAGCCCAAGAACAAGGTGGTGCGCATCGGCACCAAGGAGCGCCCTGCCCAGCAGCAGCCGGCCGCCCCGCAGGGTGGCGGCTCTCAGGAGAGCGTGAACTACACCGTCGGTGGCGACGTGTGGGCCGCCCTGGCCCAGTGCGAGTCCGGCGGTAACCCGGCCACCAACACCGGCAACGGCTACTACGGCATGTACCAGTTCTCCCTGCCCACCTGGTACGCGGTTGGCGGCACCGGCCTGCCGTCGGAGGCCTCCGCAGCCGAGCAGACCATGCGCGCACAGATCCTGCAGCAGCGTGCCGGTTGGGGCCAGTGGCCCGCCTGCACTTCGATGCTGGGCCTGCGCTAAGGGATAGGCAAGACGCGGGGTGGTGGAAACACCACCCCGCGTCTTCCTTTCCGCCGCCGCCCAGTTAGGCTGGAACCCTATGGAAACTCCCGCTGTGCGCCTGCTTGCCCCCGCCGATGTTCGCGAGCTCTGTGCTCGACTGAACGTGCGCCCCACCAAGACCCTGGGGCAGAACTTCGTGCACGACGCCGGGACAGTCACCAAGATCGTCGCCGCCGGACACGTCACCACCGGGGAGCACGTCCTGGAAGTAGGACCGGGCCTGGGCTCCCTCACGCTCGCCCTGCTGGGCGCCGGCGCGCGCGTCACCGCCATTGAGATCGACCCGGTACTGGCCAAGGCGATCCCCACCACGGTCGCGGAGCGTGCCCCCGGCACCAACTTCACCGTCATCGAATCGGACGCCATGGCGATCACCAGCGCCGAGCTGCTCAAGGAGCGGGCGCTCGCGGCCGGCTATGCGGGGGAGTGGAGCCAGCCCACGCGGCTGGTAGCAAACCTGCCCTACAACGTGGCCGTGCCGGTGCTGCTGACCCTGCTGGCCGCCCTGCCCTCCCTGCAGGAGGTGCTGGTGATGGTGCAGGCCGAGGTCGCAGAGCGCCTGGCCGCCGCCCCCGGCTCGCGCGTCTACGGCGTGCCCTCCGTCAAGGCCGCCTGGTACGGCGATGCCCACCTGGCCGGCGCGATCGGCCGCAACGTCTTTTGGCCCATCCCCAACGTGGACTCCGCCCTGGTGCGCTTGGTGTGCGGGGCGCCGCCGGCCACCACCGCCACCCGCGAGCAGGTATTTGCCGTCGTGGACGCCGCCTTCGCGCAGCGCCGCAAGACCCTGCGCGCAGCCCTCGGCGCCTACATCGGCTCCCCGGCCCGCGCCGAGGAGGCCCTGCTAGCCGCCAGCGTGGACCCGCAGGCGCGTGGCGAGAAGCTCAACGTCGCCCAGTTCGCCGCCATCGCAGAGCAGCTCCAAGAAGAGCTGGCCGCCAAGCTGACGGGCCCCGCCAAATGAGCCTGGCCGCAGGCAAGAGCGTTCAGGCCACCGCCCCCGGCAAGGTAAACCTCTACATCGGCTGCGGCGGCGTGCTGCCCGACGGCTACCACCTGCTCGACACCGTCTTCCTGGCGCTGAACATCAACGAAAGCGCCACCGCCACGCTCACCGGCGCCCAAAAGGAGGGGGTGGGCGGGAACGTCGGCCAAAAGACTGATCGATCCATGCCCGCCTGGCTGGAGGTGACGATGCGCGGGCAGGGCGCGGAAAACCTGCCCATCGACGCCACCAACCTCGTGGTGCGCGCCGCCAAGGCGCTGGCCGCCCGCCTCGGCTGGGCGCTACCCACCCGCATCGCGGTGGAAAAGCGCGTGCCCATCGCGGCCGGCATGGCCGGTGGCTCAGCCGACGCCGCCCTCACCCTGGCCGCTCTGAACGCCCTTTGGATGGCCGACGTTCCGCCCGCCGCCCTGCTCGACCTGGCGCGTGGACTGGGGGCCGACGTGCCCTTCGGGCTGGTGGGCGGCATTGCGCACGCCGGCGCTCGCGGGGATGAGCCCCTGGCCCTCGCGGTAGAGGCAGGCGTGCAGTTCCACCTAGCCTTCTTCTCCTCACCCCTGGGGCTGCCCACCCCGGCGGTGTTCCACGAGTTTGACGCGGCCGGCACCGCTGCCGGCGTGCCCGCCCCCGTCGCCCCGCCCGAGCTGCTGGCCGCCGCAGTGAGCGGGGACGCGCCCGCCCTGGCGGCCCTGATCTCCAACGACCTGCAGGCCCCGGCGCTGCGGCTGCGCCCCGAGCTTGCCCGCACCATCGCGGCCGCCGAGCGCGCGGGGGCGCTGCGCGCATTCGTCTCCGGCTCCGGGCCCACCGTGGCCGCCCTGTGTACCTCCGCCGAGCACGCCGCCGCCGTGGCCCGCGCCGTCACCGCCGAGCTCGGGACGGCGCAGCTTGGCTACGAGCTGGTCGCCTTCACCGCCAGCGGCCCGGCCGCCGGCGCGCACGTCACCACCCACGAGGAGAAATAAGTGGCCCATCTACTTGGCCTGAACGAGGTTGGAGTCCACCTGGGCGTGCGCGAGGTCTTCGCGGACATCACCCTGGGGCTGGAGGACGGCACCCGCGTCGGCATTCTGGGCCCCAACGGCGCGGGAAAGTCCACCCTGCTGCGCCTGCTGGCCGGCAAGCTGGCCCCGGAGACCGGGCGCCTCACCCTGGCGGGCTCCACGCGCGTGGCCATGCTGGACCAGAGCGACGAGCTGCCCGCCGACGCCAAGGTCGTTGACGTCATCCACCCCGGCAAGGCGGAGCACGAGTGGGCCACCGACGCGCGCATCCGCGACATTCACGCCGGCCTGCTGGGCGGGATCGAGCTGGACGCCCGCGTGGGCGAGCTCTCCGGTGGGCAACGCCGCCGCGTCGCCCTGGCCGCAGTGCTCACCACCGACGCTGAAGTGCTGATCCTGGACGAACCCACCAACCACCTGGACGTGGAGGGCGTGGACTGGCTGGCCCGCCACCTGCAGGCGCGCGGCCGTCGCGGCGGGCGCGAGATGGGCGCGCTGGCCGTGGTCACCCACGACCGCTGGTTCCTGGACGCCATCTGCACCCGCGTGTGGGAGGTGGTGCCCTGCATCGACAAGCCTGGCACCCAGATCCCCGGCCGAGTGGAGACCTACGAGGGCGGTTACGCCGCCTACATCCTGGAGCGCGCCGAGCGCGCCCGCCGCGCCGTCGTGGCGGAGGAGAAGCGCAACAACCTGCTGCGCAAGGAGCTGGCCTGGCTGCGCCGCGGCGCGCCCGCCCGCACCTCCAAGCCCAAGTTCCGTATCGAGGCCGCCAACCAGCTCATCGAGAACGTGCCGCCGCCGCGCGACACGGTGGAGCTGATGAAGATGGCCACCGCCCGCTTGGGCAAGGACGTGATCGACCTCGAAAACGTCAGCCTGTCCTACGGCGACAACGAGATCCTGCGCGACGTCACCTGGCGCCTGGCCCCGGGCGAGCGCGTGGGCATCGTGGGCGTCAACGGCGCGGGCAAGACCACGCTGCTGCGCCTGATCGAGGGCGTCTTGCCGCCCACCTCCGGGCGTATCAAGCGCGGCAAGACCGTCAAGCTGGCCGTGCTCTCCCAGTCCACCCACGAGCTGGACGCCATTTCCCACCTGCGCGTGGTGGAGGCCGTCTCCGAGCGCGGCAACAGCGTGATGGTGGGGGACAAGGAACTCACCGCCTCCCAGCTGGTGGAGCGCCTGGGCTTTGCCCGCGAGCGCGCCTGGACCGCCGTGGGCGAGATCAGCGGTGGCGAGCGCCGCCGCCTGCAGCTCATGCGCCTGCTGATGGATGAGCCCAACGTGCTGCTGCTGGACGAGCCCACCAACGACCTCGACACGGACACCCTGGCCGCGATGGAGGACTTGTTGGACGGCTGGCCAGGTACCCTGATCGTCGTCTCCCACGACCGCTACTTCCTCCAGCGCGTCACCGAGCACCAGGTAGCCCTCCTGGGCGACGGCTCCGTGCGCGACCTGCCCGGCGGAGTCGAGCAGTACCTCGAGATGCGCGCCGCCCAGATCGAGGCAGTGAAGATGGGGGCCGACGTTCCCGCGCCTGCCTCCCAGGGTGCGCCTGCCTCCGGGGCGGCCACTGGTGGCGCGGCGGCGGGCGGAACGTCGTCCACCTACACGTCGGCGCAAAAGCACGCGGCCCGCAAGGCGGCGGCGAGCGCGGAGCGGCGCCTGGAGAAGGTGAGCGCGCAGATCGAGAAGGTGCACGCGGAAATGGCGGAAATCAGCGCCGACGCGAGCAAGTTGGAGCGGCTGCAGGCCCTCTCCGCCCAGCTGGACGAGCTCGAGTCGCAGCATGCGGCGCTGGAGGAGGAGTGGCTCGAGGCCCTCGAGATTGCTGAGGGCTGAGCGGCCAAGTCACGCAGCAGAAACGGTCCAAACCGCGCAATAAAACCAGGCCAAATGACTCAGCTCGGCCCAAAAGGGGCTGACTCCCGCGGGAAATTCCGAGGAGCGTTCGCGTGGTTATGCGAGGCGCACGATCGGCCGTGCTCGCGGCGCTGCCACACCGTTGCGCTGCGCCAGAGTTACGGGCAAGGGAGAATGAGGGAATGACTATCTCCTGGACCCAGATCGAGCCCGGCAGCGTCGAGGTAAAAATGGTTGTCGCCGACATGGACGGCACGTTGCTAGACGAGCGCAGCCAGCTCCCGCCGGGAATCGACCGGTTCCTGGCGGAGCTGAAGGAAAAGGGGATTCGGTTCGTTCCCGCCTCCGGGCGCCAGTACTACACGCTGCTGCAGATGTTCGGAGACCCGGACCTGGCCTACATCGCAGAGAACGGCGGCGTCGTGGTGGCAGGCGGCGACCGCATCTCCCTGACCACCCTGGGCCCCGGCGTGTACGAGTCCACGGTCGAGCTGGTGCGCGGCCTGGACCCGGTGCGCCACGCCGTGGTGGCGTGCGGCGCGCGCGGCGCATACGTGGAGCGCTCCGACGAGGCCTTCTTGCAGGACACCGGCAAGTACTACGCCCGCCTCAACATCGTGGACGACCTGCTGGCGGTGGAGGACGACATCGTGAAGATGGCCGTCTACGACGCGGTGGACGCCCATGAGTCCGCCCACCTGCTCGACCCCCTGCGCGCCGGCAACCAAGTGGTGGTCTCCGGCAAGGAGTGGATCGACGTCATGGATAACAAGATCAACAAGGGCGTTGGCGTGAAGCTACTCCAGCAGAGCCTGGGGATCACCCCCGCCCAGACCCTCGCCTTTGGCGACCTCTTCAACGACGTGGAGATGCTGGCCGCCGCCGACTACTCCTTCGCCATGGCCAACGCCCACCCCGAGGTGATCGCCGGGGCCAACTACCTGGCCCCCAGCAACGCCGAGCACGGAGTAATCACGGTCACCAGGGCACTCGCGGGCCTGGCAGGCTAGCCGGCCGTCTAGCGCCCCGCGCAGCAAAACGCGGAGGCGGGCAGCGCAATCGATTGCGCTGCCCGCCTCCGTTGTTGGCCACTGTCTCAGCGGATCAGGGCCTTGACCTCGTTCTCGACGGCGGAGGAAACGGACCTGGGGCCGCCCACCAGCACGGCGAATTCCACCGCGCGCTTACTGAACAGCGAAATCGCGTCGGCAGGCAGCTTGGCGGGGGTAGTCAGCAACACGATGCCGCGCTCCAGGGAAGCGAACGCACCCGCCGACAGGGCGTCGGCGAAACCGTTCCCAGCGGCCAGCACCACGATCGGAGTGCCAGGCAAGAAACGCTCCGCGAGCAGCGCAGAGGTCTGGTAACGGTTGGCGCCAACCACCTTGTCCTGGGTCAGGTTGCCGGCCGCGCGCGCCGCCGTACCGACGGCCGTGACAGGTGCCTGCAACGCCTTGGCCTGGGTCAGGGTAGCCCCGGACAATGAGCCGCCGTCGGTCAGCAACAGCACGCCGTTGTTGGCAGCGGCGATCGGGCCCGCAGAAAGGGCGTCGGGGTAGTTAGTGCCGTCAACCAGCATGACCTGCTTCACCTTCTGGCCGCGCCCGGTGAGAATCTGATCGATCCGCTTGGAAACCTCGACGGCGGTGATGGTGCGGGAGGGACCGGCGATCCTCTCCACCTGGAATCCTGCGTCGCGCACGGCCTTCTCGACTGCGGGGGAGATGGAGGCGGTACCACCCACGAGGATCACCTTGCGCACGCCCGCAGCGTGGGAGACGCGCAGAGCATTGGCGGTCTCCCCCTCCAAACGGCGCGGGTTGGTAAGGAGGACCGGGGCGCGCAGGGCGCCGGCCAGCGGGGTGGAGGCCAGCGCGTCGGCAAAGCCCTCACCGGAAGCGAGCACTACGTATTCGTTAGCCCAGTTACCGGCCTCCAGCAGGGCAGCGGAGGTGGCGTAGCGGGAAGGACCGGCCAGGCGCGTGAGCGCGCGGGAGAAAACCTCCACCTTGGCGGCCTCTGCGGCCTGGAAGTGGTCAGAGCGGGCGGGGACGAAACGCGCGGAGACGGAGTAGCGGCCCAGATCCGTGGACTGGAAGGAGTAAGTAGCGGTGCCGTTCTCCACGACCTTGTGGCCGACCAGCTCCTCGCCGGAGTAGAACTCCACGTAGCCCTCGGCAGTGGGATCGACGGTGGCGGTGTAGCTGATGGTCTCCCCGACTAGGGCGGACTGCCCACGCAGGGACAGGGAGACCTGCTTGGCGGGCGGCAGCTGCGGGCCCACTACAAAGTGGTAGGTCTTGGTGTCGCTGGATTCCTTGCCGCCGATGCGGGCACTAGCCGTCACGGTCAGCTTGTACTCGCCCGGCTTGGAGAAAGCCCAGTAGCTGTGGGCGTGCTGGCGTCCCAGGGAGAACTGGTTATTCACGGCGCCTTGCTGAGAGACGTTCCACCAGACCTGGCGCCCGGAAGCGGCGTCGTCGGTCAGCAGGACAACGCGGAATCCCTCGGGGCCCTCCACCTTGTCCAAGGTGAAGGTGGTCGGGGTCTCCAGGGCGCCAGCGGGCACTAGCTCGGTGGAGAAGCCGGGCCACAGGGCGGTGGGGAGCATGCCGGCCTGGTGCACTAGCCAGATCGTCTCTCCGGCAGAACCGGCGGGGGAGAAGTCGTTGCGCAGCGTGGTGCGCGCTACGTCGTTGATCCAGAAGCGGACGTTGTCCACCGGGAAGACCTTGCCTAGCTCGCCGGGCTGGTCCACCCGGGAGATCAGCTTGAGTTGGCCGTCTTCTAGACGGGTGGAGATCACGTCGGCGTGGCCCCGGTCAAAGACCAAGCGGCTGGCCGGGGCGGGGGCGTTGCCCTCGGTGAGGTTGCCGAGCGGGGCAGGCTGGATCGGGCCAAGCGGTTGGGCGTCGGCGGCCGCCGCGTTGTCTCCGGCCGCTGCGGTGTCGTCAGCCAGGGCCGGCAGCGAGGCACCAAGGGTGGCAAAGGTCACGCTGGCAGCCGCGCCGACGACGGCGAAGCGCCGCCAGCCTCGCAGGTTAGAAGTGATACGCATATTTACCTTTCAGGGGTGCTGGGCAGGGGCGAATCCGCCCTCTCCGCACTCCGATGGGGTGAATCTTGTGATGAATGTGGCCGGGGGATTGTAGTTGACACTCCGCCGAGCCACAGACAGGATAGACGCAGTCATATTGATAACCATTAGCACAACGGTTCGCGTTGTGAACCCCTAACTAGAAAGTTCGCCGTGCCCCGCAAGGAACTAGCCGTCCTGCTCACCGCCGGCGCTGTCGCCCTAAGCGGGCTAAACAGCGTTTTTGCTCCGCTTACCGCTCTAGCTGAACCTGACAACGCTCGCACCGTGATCTCTGCTGGGCACGTGGACGTCGCCTCGCTGGTGGAGAACGGCCAACTGGTCACCAAGCTGAAGGACTCCACCGTACAGTCCGGCTACGTCATGCGCGAGCTGAGCGATGTGGTGCTGCACGTCCTGCCCGCTGCCCAGCGGACGTTGCCCGACGGCTTCGAGTTCATCGCTGCGGCCGGGCAGGGGGTGTGGCTCCTGCCGGAAACCTCCGTCACCCACATCGTGTGGCCGGGGTGGTCCACCGAGCACATTCCGGTGGGAATGGTCCCCGCCGGCGTTGAGTGGACCCTGGACAAGGTGGAGGGACCGGGCGATGTGGCCGTGTTCCAGTCGGACATCATCGAGGGCACCACGATCCTGTGGAACTCCCGTGATGGCGTGGACGCTGCCGACTCCTTCCACATCGGCCAGGACAAGCACGTCCACGGCGCGTGGGTCTTCACCGCAGCGGGAGGCTACTGCCTAACCGCCACCCGCTCCGCGCAGGTGCAGGGAGTTGAGCAGCAGGTGACCTCCCGGATCGCGTTCGCGGTGGGGGACGTAGACCCACTCAGTGTGCAGTGCGAGCCGGCAGAGGCGCCCACCCCCATCCCCAGCCAGGCAGCCCCCTCCGGCGAGCCCACCCCCACGAGCGAGCCGGGTGACGAACCCAGCCTCGCGCCGAGCGCTGGGGGGACGACGTTGCCGCCCGCGCCCCCCGCCGCCAGCCCGACCCCCTCCGCCCCGGCTCCGTCGGGTGAGCCGACCGGCGCGCCCACTGGTGCGCCGACGCCAAGGGGGAGCGCCAGCGCCTCTGCGAGTGCCAGCCCGGCGCCCAGTATCTCCGCGCCTACCCCGCCGCCCGGCCCTAGCCCGAGCGCGTCTGCACGGCCCAGCCAGCCGGCGCCCGGCAACTGGCGGGTCCCCAACCGGCACGTCAACGCCGCCGGCGCAGTCGTTTTGAACGACGGGCACATCGACGTGGCCTCCACGCTGGAAAACGGCCGCTTGCTCACCTGGATCAAGGACACCACAACCGGCGGCGAGCCCATCTGGCGCGACCCAGCCAAGACCATTTTGCAGGCCCTACCCGCCTCCAAGACGGTGCTACCCAAGCACCCCAAGTGGTCCTTCATCGGCGCAGCGGGCACCCCCGTCTACCTGCTGCCGCAAAAGCAACGCGACGGCATCCTCTGGCCGGGCTGGTCTACCGAGCACATCGACTCAGCCGCCACCACGGGTGGGGTGGGGTGGAAGCTGATTAGCGCCACCGGTCCGGGCCACGTGAGCATCTTCGACACGGACACCTTTGGCAACCCGCGCATCTACTTCGCCACCGCCAACGGAGTGGGCCCGGAGGACTACGCGGTGATCCCCAAGCGCACCCACGCGCACGGCTCCTGGGCCTTCACGGCTCCCGGCGTCTACTGCCTGGGCATGCAGCGGGCGGCCGAGCTGCCCAGCGGCACCACCGTTTCCTCCAACTTCACACTGGCCCTGGCCGTGGGGGAGGCGGACGTGAGCCGCCTGGACCCCGCAGTGTGTGCGCCGCAGGTCAACAAGCCCGGGGTAGTTCCCCCGCCGGTGGCCCCGCCCCGGGAGAAGCCCGCGCCCGCCGCAGCTGCGCCGTCTGCGGCGGCCTCCACTGCCCCCTGCGAGACGCGCCTTCCGGTCCTGGAAGCCGGGCACATCGACTACGCCACCCGCCTGGTTGGTGGCGGCATCCAGTCTCTGATCGGCGACGACACGGGCGGCCCCAAGGTCTACCGCGAACCGGCTGGCACCATTCTGTGGCTCAAGCCCGGCAGCGAGGTCACCCTGCCCGCCGGCTTCGGCGCCGTCGGCACCCCCGGTTCCACCGTGTGGCAGGTCCCCCAGACCCAGGCCCCGGGCCTGATCTGGCTGGGCTGGTCCACCGAGGCGCTCACCAGCGCCAACGCGCGCGGCTCCGTGAGCTGGACCATTAACTCGATTGAAGGCCCCGGCGCGGTGCGCGTCTACCTCTCTGGCGCCTTCGGTGGCGTGCAGGAGATCGTCTTCAACAACGGCGGCACCTACCAGATCCCTCTGGGAGTCCACGCGCACGCCAACTGGATCTTTACCGCCTCCGGCGTATACAAGATCAACTCCACCCAGAGCGTCCAGCTTGCCAACGGCGTGCATGCCAGCGACACCGAGACCCTGACGATCGCGGTAGGGGATGTGGATATCGCCAAGGTGGCCACTACTTCAAACTGCACCGCTCCCGTCAGCGCGGTGGCTGCAGGAGACACCGCTGCCGCCACATGGAAGTCCGCCACCCAGGCCCGCGCCACTGCGGCCAGCGCCGGAGTGCTGCGCGCACTGGCCGTCCCGGCCAAGCCCGCCGCCCGCCAGGAAGCCGCCGCAGCAGCGGCGGTAGCGCCGGTGGCCGCCCCCGCCGTGGACCCGCGCGTGGTGCCCCTGCTGGCGCTGCTGGGCGCCTTGCTCGCCCTGGGCGCGGCCGGGCTCGGATTTTTGCGGTGGCGCGCGTGAAGCGAACCCTTCGAGTGGGGGCGGTTAGCGCGGCGCTGGCCCTCCTCTTAAGCAGCTGTGTGCACAAGCCGGCCCTGCCGGCCAATTCGCCCAAGGTGGCGGTAGTAACGACGACCACGATCCTCGCGGACGTGGTGCGCAACGTCGGCGGCGAACGCGTGGACGTCGTCTCCCTGGTACCCGACGGGGCGGACCCGCACTCCTACGAGCCCACCCTGCGAGACGCCCGCAACGTCGTCTACGCGGAGGCAGCGTTCAGCAACTACGCCATGCTGGAGGAAGCCAGCGTCATCAAGACCCTGGACGCCAACATCCGGCCCGGGGTCCCCAACGTGGCGCTGGCCGAAGAGTCCATCAAGTACGCGGCGGAAATCATCCCGCTGGTGGAAAACGTCAACCTGGACACCATCTGGCTGGGCCTGCGAGCCTCCGGGACCGGGCGTGAACGCGGGGCCAACCGCACCAGTGAAGTACGTCTGAGCGCAGTCGCCGCCACCGGGCCGGGCGATATCTACGGCTACCTGACCGGCACGTTCGGCTCCACCGAGGTCTATTTCAACTCCGCCGATGGCTTCGACGCCGCCACCGGCTACAAAGCAGACACCGCCACGCTGCCGGCCGGCGCCCACACCCACCTGTCCTGGGCCTTCAGCAAGCCGGGAATCTACACCCTCACCCTGGCCGCCTCCCTCCAGGTGGACCAGACCTCCAAACCGGTGCAGTTGGGGCAGGCCACCTACACCTTCGCCGTGGGCGTGGACCCGGCAGGGGCGGGTATGCCGGACGCCATCCTCCTCAACGAGGGGCATGCAGACCTTGCCGTGGACGTAGACGCCGGTGGGCTCGGGATCGTCTACGACCCCTCCGGGGGAGGCGAGCACTCCCAGGCCCCGCTGGACCCAAACCAGGCCGTGATCGTGGTGCCGCCCAAAGCACTGGCCGAGATCCCGACAGGCGGCCAGTTCCGCTTCCTCGGCAAGCCAGGCACGGACGTTTACCAACTGCCCCAGGCGGTGCTGGGCAAACACGTGCACGGCGAGATCGACCCGCACCTGTGGCACAACCCGCACAACGTCATGGCCTACTCCCAGCTCATTCGGGACACCCTGATCGGCGTGGACCCGGCGGGCGCGGCCTACTACACCAAGAACACTGCGGCCTACCTGGCGGAGCTAGAACAGGTTGACGAGTACGTCCGCCAGGAGCTGGCCGCCATCCCGCCCGCGCGTCGGCAGCTCATCACCACCCACGACGCCTTCGGCTACCTGGCCCACCGGTACGGACTGGACGTGGCCGGCTTCGTCACCCCCAACCCGGCGGTGGAGGAGTCCCTGGCCCAGCGCCGCAAACTCAGCGAGACCATCCGCACTCTCCACGTCCCTGCGGTATTCCTCGAACCCAACCTGGCTGCCCGCGCCTCCACCCTCACCGAGGTCGCGGCCGAGCAGGGCATCAAGGTGTGCCCTCTCTACGGAGACACCCTGGACGCCCAAGTAACGAGCTACACGGAATTGATGCGCTTCAACGCGAGGTCGCTGCGCGGCTGCCTGGCGCAGCACTAGAAGGAAAGAAAAGAATGCAGAAACTAGCCCGGTTCAGTGCCCTGGTGGCGGCAGCCGCCGTGCCGTTCATGGCTCTCCTTGGCCTGCCAGCCGCCCAGGCGGCCTCGGCCGTACCGGAGCAGGTGCGTCCCGCAGAGCCGGAGGCCGCCCCCACCGAGGACCCCAACCTGGCTCAGAAGCTGGGTGACCTGGCGGTGGCAACCGACCAGCGCACGCTGGCCCTGGGCCACGTGGACATGGGCCCCAAGTTTGTGGACGGTCAGTGGCGACTGATGATTCACGACGACCTCGCTCGCCTCCAGGAAGGTGCCTCCTCCGTGTGGCGCTACCCCGACCAGACCGTGCTGCGCGTGGCCGACGCCGGCAAACTGCCGGTGCCAGAGGACCCCGCCTACGAGTTCGTGGGCGCCCCGGCCGGCTCCGACGTGTGGGTGATCCCCCAGACCCAACACCCCGAAGTGGTGTGGCTGGGCTGGAACACCCAGGACCCTCAGGTCATGGAGCGGATCGACCGCGGCGTGACCATGAGCCTGCAAAAGGTGGAGGGCCCGGGCGTGATGACCATGTATCTCCAATCCGGCTCCTTTGGGCAGCCCCAGGTGCTGTGGGACTCCCGCCTCCCCGAAGAGCAGCCCATCTGGGTGGATGTCAACACCCACACCCACTCCAACTGGGTCTTCACCGCCCCGGGCGTCTACCTGGTGCACGCCAAAGTGGCCGCCGACCTGATCGACGGTTCCCAGGTGTCCGACACCCAGGTGCTGCGCTTCGCGGTGGGCGATTCCACTTCCGACGCCGACGCCCTGGGCGCGCAGGCGGCGGCGCCCGCCACTGAGGCGGAGCAGAGTGCCGCGCCTGCGGACGCCCCCAGCGCTACCGCCTCGGCCCCGGGCACCCCCGCGCCTGAAGCGGAGTCCAACTCCCTGGTCACCGTCCTCTACATCGCCATCGGCGTGGTAGCCCTGGCCCTCGTGACCGGCGTGATCCTCACTGTGGTGCGCACTAGCCAGGCGCGTCAGCGCGAGGGACTGGAGCGGGCCCGCGCCCGCCGCCAGGAAAAGGCCAGCCGCAGTGAAGGCGAGGGAGACAACTGATGCCGGTCGCGCCTCAGACGCCGACGCCAGGGGGAGCGGCCGGGGCGGCAACGTCGTCCCCCCACCCCACCCTCCAAGTAAGAAGCCTCAGCGTTGACCTGGGCGGGCGGCGAGTTCTGACCGACGTCAACCTCCAGGTCCGCAAGGGCGAACTGACTGCGCTGATCGGCCCCAACGGTGCCGGCAAGACCACCCTTCTCCGCTCGGTGCTGGGCCTGCAAGCCGCCGCCGAGGGCAGCGTGGAGGTAGAAGGAAAGCGGGTCCGCCCGGGCAAGGTGGCGATCGGCTACGTGCCCCAGCGGCACGAGTTCGCCTGGGACTTCCCGCTGTCCGTGGCACAGGTGGTGCTGACCGGCCTTACCGGCAAGCTCGGCTGGCTGCGCCGCGCCCGCGCCGAGCATTGGGCCAGCGTCTACGAGGCTCTGGAACGCGTCCAGATGGACCACCTAGCCACCCGCCCGGTGGGGCAGCTCTCCGGCGGCCAACGCCAGCGCGTCCTGGTGGCACGAGCCCTGGCGCTCGCCCCCTCGCTGCTCCTGCTGGACGAACCCTTCACCGGCCTGGACATGCCCACCCAGGAACTGCTCTCGGCGTTATTCCAGGAGATTGCCCACGAGGGGCGCGCCGTGCTGATGACCACCCACGACCTGCTGGGGGCGATGGACTGCGCGGACCGCGTGCTGCTCCTCAACCGGACCGTGATCGCCGACGCTCCACCGGCCGAACTTTCGAAGAACGCTTGCGCCTGGGTGGAGACCTTTGGGGTGAGCGAAGACTCCGCGCTGGTACGAATGATGAAGGTGGCCCTGAAATGAACCCCCTAGATTTCTTTGCCGACCTCTTCAACCCGGATCTGGCGTTCCTCCCCAAGGCGCTGGCCGTAGCTTTGATGAGCTCACTCGTGTGCGGCGTGGTAGGCACCTACGTTGTGCTGCGCGGCATGGCCTTCATCGGCGATGCCGTGGCGCACGCCGTGTTTCCCGGCCTGGCCGTGGCATTCGTGGTGGGCGGCAACCTGGTGCTGGGCGGTACGGTAGCCGGCGTGCTTACCGCCGTCCTGGTGGCCGTGCTCTCCTACAACCGGCGCCTGAAGGAGGACTCCGTGATTGGAATCCTCTTCGTGGCTGCGTTCGCACTGGGCATCGTCATCATCTCCCAGGCCCCCGGCTACGCCGGCTCCCTGCAGAGTTTCCTGTTCGGTTCCATTACCGGCATCCCCACCTCCGACCTCTACATCGTGGGTGGGGCAGGACTGGCGATAGTCCTGCTGCTCACGGTGCTCCATAAGGAGATGGTCACCGTCTCCCTCGATCGCGAATCCGCTCGCGCCCTGGGCCTGCCAGTGTTCTGGCTGGATCTGCTGCTGTACGTGCTGGTCACGCTGGCCGTGGTCATCTCCGTCCAGACCATCGGAAACATCCTGGTGCTTGCGCTACTGGTGACCCCCGCCGCGACCGCGCGGCTGCTCACCGACAAGCTGGGAGTGATGATGGTGCTCGCCCCGCTCGTGGGTGTGCTTAGCGCCTTCGTGGGGCTCTACCTGTCCTGGTCCTTTGATCTGCCCACGGGCGGCACGGTGGTGCTGGTGCTGACCAGCCTGTTCATGCTGGCGTGGCTCTTTGCCCCGCGGCAGGGGCTGCTCACCGCCAAGTGGCGCTCCCACACCGAGGAAGCCGAGAAAGCGGGCATGCGGGATAAAACCAAGGGGGTGAGCGCGTGAGCGAGATCAAGAAGCTGTGGCTCTCCGTGGGGACCGTGAGCCTGGCGGGGCTGGCCGTGGCCGTACTGGCAGTTGCAGGCGTGCTCGCCGGGCAAGCGGGCCAGGCCAGCGAGGCCGCCCAGGCGGGCGCGCTGGCCTCTGCTGCCGTCCACGGCCCGGCGCAGACCGCGCAGCCGGGGCAAGACCAGCTCCCCCGGAATGCGGCCACTGCGGCCGCTCCTAGCGTTGTAGTCCCTAGCGTGGCCGCCCCCAGCGCGGCTCCGAGCGGGATACCCACCCCGAGCGGGGCACCGGCGGGCACTGCGGCGCCGGGGAGCACTGTGGCGCCGGCGGGCAGCCCCACCCAGCCCCTGGCCACGCTCGTGGACACGGGCTGGTTGCAACGCACCGCGCAGGCAACGGGCGTCCCCCAGCGGGCGTTGGCGGCCTACGCGGGAGCAGCCATTTACCTGGAGCAGACCAGCCCGGGCTGCCGGCTGGGCTGGAATACCCTCGCCGCAGTGGGGCTGGTGGAGAGCGAGCACGGTGCGCTGGGCGGCGCCAAGCTGGACGACAAGGGCGTGGCCACTCCCGTGATCCGGGGTGTGGCGCTGCAGGGGCAGGAGCTCAACGGGGAACAACTGGCTCGCGTGGAGGACACAGACAAGGGCCGTTTGGACGGAGACCCGGACTGGGACCGTGCGGTAGGGCCGCTGCAGTTCTTGCCCGCCACCTGGGCGCGCTTTGCTGCCGATGGCAACGCCGACGGCGTGAAAAATCCGGACCAGATTGACGACGCCGCCCTCGCGGCGGGGAGATTCCTTTGCGCTGCCGGCAAAGACCTCTCCGTGGCAGAGAACTGGATTGCCGCGCTGAAGGGATACAACGACTCGGCGGCCTACAACAACAAGGTGGCCGACGCCGCCCAGCAACTGGCAGACAAGGCCAAGTAGGGGAACGCAGCGAAGGTGGTGGCGGCCCCGGCCACCGGGCCGCCCCCCCCCTTTTGGTGCGCCCCAAAAAGGGTCGGCGGGGGGGCGGCGGGGGGGGGGGCGCGCGCGCGCCGGCGCGGGCCGCCGGGGCGGCCCCCCCCCTCTCACCGGCCCGACCCGCCCATGTGGGGCCCCGCGGCGAGGGGGGGGGGGCCCCGGCCACCCGGCCCGCCACCACCTTTTGCGTGCGCAGAACACTGGTACGGCGGGGGAGCGGCGGGCTGGTGCGTCATACTGCGCGGGCGACGGAGCCCCACCCGGGCGACGAGGGCGCAACCTCGGCGACAAGAGCGTCACCTGGGCGACGGGAACCCGGGCGTTCCTGTCGCCCAACTGCTGCTCATGTCGCCCACCTGGTGTCCTCGTCGCTCAACTCCCGCGCTTCATACCCACCGTGCGGCGCTAATGCCGGCTCCCGGACGCTAGCGAGAGAGGGGTGTCGGGCTTGGGCAGCGCGTGCGCAAAGCAGCTACGCAGTGCCTCGGTGAGCCCACCGAGGTTGGGTCGGCTGCGGAAACCTCCTGGGGGCGGGCACTTTTTCAAGTGCCCGCCCCCAGGAGGTTGGTTGCCGCTTTAGCGGGTTACCAGCTTCTTGGCTGCGGCCTCGGCGTCGGCGCTGACGGAGCCAGTGCCACCGGCGATGGCGACGTAGTCAAACTTGCCAGCGCGCAGGAAGTTAGCCACCGGGGTAGACAGGCTAGCCGGGCTGGTCAGTAGCACCACGCCACCACGGTGGGCCATGTAAGCACCACCGGCCAGCGCGTCGGGGAAGGAAGCACCAGAGGCGATCAGCACTGCCTTGGTGCTGGGCAAGAACTTCTGTGCGGCCTGCACGGCGGTAGCGGCGCGGTCAGCACCGGCCACGGTAGTGGTGGCCAGGCCCGTGGAGGCCGTGGCGGCTGCGCCACCGATAGCCACGATCTCCTTGGCGTTAAAGGAGCGAGCATCCCCGGCTACGCCTGTGGGCAATTGTTTGCCCTGGGTGAGCAGGATGACGCCGTTACCGGCGGCGGCGATGGGACCACCGGCAAGGGAATCAGCATAGTTCATGCCATCGACCAGCACCACGCGCTCCACGCTCTTGCCCTGGTCACGGTAAACCTCCTGGGTGCGCTGGGCCAGTTTCTGGGCGGTGCCAAAGCGGTTGTTACCGGAGAGGCGATCGACCTCCAGGCCCAGGGCGCGCACCTCGCGCTCCACTGCGGCAGAGACGGTACCAATACCGCCAACCACTATGACGTGCTTCGCGCCGCCGGCCTTGGCTTTGAGCAGGGCCGTGCGCGTGGCGTGGTCGAGCAAGCCGGTCTGGGTCAGCAGCACCGGGGAGTTCAGAATCGCTGCCAGCGGGGTAGCGGCTAGCGCGTCGAAGGGCGTCACACCGCTAGCAAGTAGCACCGTGTCAGACCACGTGCCTGCCGCCGCGATCTCACCAGCGGTAGCGTAACGAGAGGGGCCCTGCAGCCGCTCGAACACAAACGCAGGAGCGGTAACAGTCGGCTTCGGAGTCGGCGTTGCCTTCGGGGTCGGCTTGGCGGTCACCTTCGGCGTGGGCTTGGCCGTCATCGTCGGCTTAGCGGAGACCGTCGGCTCGGGGGTGGGCTTGGCGGTCACCTTCGGCGTGGGCGTGACCGTCGGCTTCGGCGGAGTTATCACTTCGGCCTCGTAGGTATGGGTCCAGCGGGTTTGAGCACCGGGGGCCAGCATGAAGCCATCCTTGACGACGGCGGTGATGACGGTCGGCTCGCCTCTTTTGACGGAGGTGATAGTCCCGGAAACCTCGACGCCGTCGATCATGTAAATCACGCCGGTCACGCTGGGGATGACGATCTGGTCGTTAGCGGTGCCAGCCGGGTCTTTAAACTCGGGTGCCGGTGGAGTCAGCACAACCGGGTCCGGGATGAGGGCGCTGTCGTCTGCGTAGGTGTGACTCCAGGTGGTCTCACTACCGGGAGCAAACACGTAACCCGGGGCGGGCTCCGCAGTGATCACGATTGGGGCATTGCGCTTGGAAACCAGCAGGCTACCAGAGACCTCCTTACCCTCCATCTTATAGATGACGCCAGGTTGCATGGAGATGTGGATCTTGTCGTTCTCGTTGCCGGCCGGGTCGTAGAAAATCGGGGCCACCGGCGTGATCGTCGTGGGCGCAGAGGCCGTAGCGGAAGCGGAGGCGGCTGGGGTCTGGGAGACAGGAGAGGAAGGAGAGGGAATTAGGGTGGGCGCCGGCAGCGGTGTCTCCCCCGAAGGCGTGAGGTTGGTGGTCTGCACGCGGTTGGCCTTCACGTTGCGGGTGAAGAACGTCATGGTCTGCATGTGTTGGCTCATGCCGCCCACACGCAAAGGCAGCTCGGTCAGCCCTGCTGCCGCCATGGCGTAATTACCGCGCATCGCCTCGCCACCCTGCGGGGCTAACACGCGCCGGTCGTTCGGGTCAAATACGACGGGGCGCAGAGCGGGCAGCCCAAAGCCACCGACCTCGTGGACCCAACGGGCCCCAGCGTTGCTCTTGGGAATGACGGTGAGCTCCATCTCCACTTGACGAGCGGAGATCTGGTCGGTGGTGAAGCCGAGTGCGGTCAGGGGGAGCTCCATGGCCACGATGTTGTTGTCAAAGATAGGCAGGTCACTACCCTTGGGAGCGCCCAGGAGTTCAGTCTTGGCGGTATCGACGTTGTCAGTTTTGTTGCGGATCTCCGTCACTGGGTGGTTACGGTCGCCCGCTTTGATAGTGGCAGTGTACTCCTTGGGGTTCGCCGAGTTCTTATGACGAATCAACACGACGAAGCTGCCGTACGGGGTACCCAGGCGAGCCCAGTCCTTCCATGTCTCGATGGCGAGGAGCACTGAAGCGTCTTTGGGCTTCTGGGCAGCTAGCACGTCGTCCAAGTTGGTAGCCAGGCCGATCCGACGCACGTTGATGGAGCGCTGCGAGTCGTTGGTCAGCGAGTTGTCCTGGTTGTGCATCGCCATCACGCGGGTGGTGACCACCAAGTTCTCGAAGTCCTTGTCGGTGCCGTTGCTGGCGATTGCTGCGCCCTCCAACGTAAGTGGAACCGTCACCGGAGCGTCGGCAGAGCCCACGGGGGTGGGCATGGTGAATTGGGCCGGCACCGTCTGGGAACCGGCCGGACGCGGTGCAACCTGCACTGGCAGGCGCAGCTTCTGGGAGCCAGTGTTGACCAACCAGCCGGCCTCGGAGGGGACGCGGTCGTCGTCCAGACTCTGCGTGACGTCGCCCTCCCACTTCAACGCGGCCGGGTCTGTGACCGTAGCGGTGAGGCGAACCGTGGCGGTGCTGGGGTTGCCCGCGTCCGGGGATGCGGGCAGGGTAACCTGCGCGGGGTCCACGGTGATCTCAACTCCAGGCATATCCTCACCTGCCACGTAGGACAGGTTCAGGCGCTGCTCTTCACCGGAGAGGTTCAGCAGGGTGACCTCCTTGGTGGCGTTCCAGCCGGCGGTGGGAACGTCCACCACTCCGAAGGTGACGGAAGCCATGGCTTGGTTATCGGAGGCAAACGCCATCACCTTGGCGTTCACTGCCTCGTGCACGTTTGCCGCACCAGCTCCAATCAGCAGTGGGCTCGCCTTGTGGGTGTCGTGGACGGAGACCTCAGAAGAGGTGTTCATCAGCACCGTCTTGAGACGGGCAGGAGACCAGGTGGGGTTGGCTGCGCCGAGGATCGCGGCCAAACCGGAGACAGACGGGGCAGACATGGAAGTACCGGAAGTGGTGAAGGTGCCGTCGGTGCTACCCACCAGCGCGGAGTTGATGGTGCCGGGGGCGGCGATGTCAGGCTTAACGATTCCGTGGGAGCCGTGCTTGCCTCGGGCGGTGAACTCGGCTGACACCAGCGACTGGGTGGGGCGAGAAGCATCCCAGGTGTCGATGTTGTCTAACTTGGGGCCATCCCACCAGCCGTAGCGGGTGGCGCCAACGGTCAGCGCGTGCGGGGAGCTAGCGGGGAAGCCACTAATGTCGGCGTAGTTTCCGTCGTTGCCAGCGGAGACGACCACCAGGGCGCCGCGCTCGGTGAGCTGGCGGATCTGCTCGTTACCAGTGTCGTCGTGGATGGCCCAAGGAGAGCCCAGGGACATGTTGACCACGTCAGGGAAGTTTCCCTCGGTCGCGCGCTCGGGGGCCAGCAACCAGTCCAACGCTGGCTCGGCGTAACCACCACCGGAGCAGCCAAAGATACGCAGGGCTAGCAGCTTGGCGCCCGGGGCCACACCCGGAGCGGTCTTCATGGTCGCCACCTGAGCCGGGGTGAGGGAAGCGTAGTCGCCGGAGAAGGTGGTGCCGTCGGCGTTCACGCCACGGCCAGCGATCGTGGCCGCCACGTGGGTGCCGTGACCGCCGGTGGGGCGGTCAACGCCCGGGCAGATCACAGTTGGAGAGGCGTCCAGCGGGTTAGGGTCCGGGCCGATTGCGCCCTCACCGATGAAGTCATGTCCGCCGACAATCACGTTGTTCGGGAAATCGGCCGAGTCGTTGGTCTCTCGGGCAAGGCGGTCGGTGTACTGCGCATAGTTGCCGTCGCCACCGAAGGTCCTGTGCGTGAAGTCAATGCCCGAGTCGATGACTGCCACTAGTTGGTCAGTGCCCAGGTGGCCAGCCGCCCACTGCATGTCGGTGCGGGTGGAGGAAACGTTGCCGCCGTTGGCGGGGTAAACCTTGGAAACTGGGGTGATGCTCTCCACCTGCGGTAGGTCGCGTAGCGACGCCAGCTCCTGGCCGGTGGCCTCCAGGGCCACGCCAGTGACGCCGTTGGTGAGCTGGAATACTTCCTCGGCTGCGGGGACCCTCGCCACGATGTCCTCAATCTTGGCGGTGATCTCCTCGCGGGTGGCCTCGGCGACCTCCTCGATGACCTGCTCGGCGGCCTCGCCGCTCAGGTTCTGGGCGGCCGTGAAAGCGCGGGCCGCCGCGCCCTGGCCGCGCAGCTTAACGAAATAGACTGCGGTCTCTTCGGAATCGAAATCCACGCTCTCGTAGATGGGGATGAGGGCATTTGAGGCAGTGCCGGTCCCGGTCACGGACTCCTGAGAAGCTGTCGGGGGCAGCGGGGTGGGGTCGATGGAGGGAAGGGCGGAAGCAGGTTGAGTAGAAAGCGCGACTAGCGTGCTACCAGCAATGGCAGCCACTAGGACGTTCCACCGCGAACGGACCTTTGACATGGTGCTCCCTATATAGGTTTTCGGGGTCTCCCGATTCATAGTCCAGCGCCGGCATCTTTGCCGGCGCATGTCATACAACATTGTCCGCCAGGGTTCCCTGCCATAAAACCCCACACTGGGGGAAGAAACTGTGATTTTCACCAGTGTCAAGTGGTGCGGCTGGCAGCTAAGGAGCCCCAGCGGCGGGCGCCCAGCCTGCTGTCCTGCCTTGGCTGTAACTATAAGCAGGTCAGGAATGCCGAGCGGCTGCGGAGAAGCCCGGTCGCTCGCGAAGAGGAGTACCGACCCAAATCGGACGACGGGAGTGAACGTCGTCCACACTCTGACTAGCGTCTGCTAGCGGCTTTGCTTGCCCTGGGGAGAAATGGTGAACAGCCGTGGGTGTGGGTCTAGGCCGCGCAGGCCGTTCCACACCAGGTTAACCAGGTGGGTAGCAACCTCGTCTTTGGAGCGGGTGCGGTCCTCCAGCCAGTACTGGCCCGTCAGGCCGTACAGCCCAACCAGCATTTGTGCGTAGAGCGGGGCGACGTCGGTGGGGAAGTTGCGGTGGGCAAAGGCCTCCGCTAGCAGGTCCTCGACCTCGCCGGCCACTTCACCCATGACGGAGGAGAAGGAGGAGGCGGTGAAAGCGGTGGGAGAGTCTCGCACCAGGATCCGGAAGCCGTCTGTGGATTCCTCGATGTAGGTCAGGAGTGTGTAGACCGTGCGCTCCACTATCTCGCGCAGGTGCCCGCCGGCGGCCAGGGAGTCTCGGATCGCTGTGGTGAATGCGCGCACTTCGCGGTCGACCACCACCGCGTATAGGCCCTCCTTGCCGCCGAAGTGTTGGTAGAGCACCGGCTTGGAGACGCCGGCGCGGGACGCGATCTCCTCGACGCTGGCGGCGTCAAAACCCTTCTCCGCGATGACTTCGCGTCCCACGGCCAAGAGTTGTTCGCGGCGTTGTACCCCGCTCATGCGGGTGCGGCGGGTCGGTTCCATGTATCCATTCTGCCTGGGAGATGGCACAATGTTCACTGCCCGGTTGACCCCGCCGTCCGGAGTTGGGTTAGAGATTGGGCATTTTCCGCCTTGGTGTAATGGCAGCACAGGGGTTTTTGGTGCCCTTAGTTGAGGTTCGAGTCCTTGAGGCGGAGCAAACGCGGAAGGTCGTGTCACATCCGCCACAGCCGAGAGTGGACCTCCGGCTTACGAACCCTGCTATGCGGTAGATAAGATGGGCGAGTACCTCAAATCGTCGCCGTAGCCCCCTCGGTTCGGCGCGCCCACCGTGGAAGGCTAGGGAATGACCGGGATCATCACCTCCGGAGAAAAGCGACTGGTACTAGTTACAGGGCGTGCGCACCCTGAGCTTGCGGAGGCGGTGGCCAAGGAACTCGGCATCGAGATCCTGCCCACCAGCAGCTACGACTTCGCCAACGGCGAGATCTACGTGCGCTTCAACGAGTCCGTGCGTGGCTGCGACGTGTTCGTGCTGCAGTCCCACACCACCCCGATCAACCAATGGGTGATGGAACAGCTCATCATGGTGGACGCCCTCAAGCGTGCCTCCGCCAAGCGCATCACCGTGGTCATGCCGTTTTATCCCTACGCGCGTCAGGACAAGAAGCACCAGGGCCGTGAGCCGATCTCCGCTCGACTGATGGCTGATCTGTTCAAGACCGCCGGTGCCGAGCGCCTGATGAGCGTTGACCTGCACGCCTCCCAGGCACAGGGCTTCTTCGACGGCCCGGTGGACCACCTGTGGGCCATGCCGGTGCTGACCGACTACGTGCGCTCCATTGTGGACACCTCCAACGTCACCGTGGTTTCCCCCGACGCCGGCCGCATCCGCGTGGCCGAGCAGTGGGCGGCCCGCCTGGGCGGTGGCCCCCTGGCGTTCGTGCACAAGACCCGCGACACCACCCGCCCGAATCAGGCCGTCTCCAACCGCGTGGTTGGTGAGGTCGAGGGCCGCACCTGCGTGCTGGTCGACGACCTGATCGACACCGGCGGCACCATCGCCGGCGCCGTGCGTGTGTTGAAGGACGCTGGCGCGGGAGACGTCTACATCGCCGCCACCCACGGTGTGCTCAGCGACCCGGCTTGCGAGCGCCTGAGCCAGTGTGGCGCCCGTGAGGTGATTATCACCGACACCCTCCCGCTGCCGGAGGAGAAGCGCTTCGACAACCTGACGGTTCTCTCCATCGCGCCACTGCTGGCCCGTGCGATCCGCGAGGTCTTCGATGATGGCTCGGTTGCCTCCATCTTCGACGAGCACTAAGCCGTAGCTTTTGGTTTGGCCCCAGGCGTGAGCTTGGGGCCAAACTTTTTTGCCCGACGTTCCGCCCGGCCCGCGCCGTGCGTGCGTCCCTCTGGGCGGCCGGCCGCCTCGCGCGTCGCTCCATGCGCGGTGTTCCGTGCCCGACGTTCCGCCCGGCGCATTTGTTGGCATTGGGTGGATTGCTTGGCCGAGGGTGAGTTTGTTGGCGTTGGGGAGGCCCCCGACGCCAATTGTTTGCCCCAACGCCAATGGATTGGCTGCCCGGCCCGTGCCGTAGGAGACGGCGGCATGTGCCGCGCCAGGGCCGACGCTCCTCCCACCGCGTCTTCACGCCGACCGCGCGGAACGTCGGCCAAAAGCGCTGTGGCGCGTGCGGAACGTCGGCCAACAAAAAGGGCGGGCGGCCCCAGCCAAAGCCGGGACCGCCCGCGAAAACGAGCCGAAAATCAGCCGTTGTTGATGAGCTCCTTGATACGACCAATGCCCTCCTCGATGGCGGCGTCGGAGGTGGCGTAGGAGAAGCGCAGGAAGCCGGAGGGACCGAACGCCTCACCGGGGACGGCGGCGACCTCGACCTCGTCCAGGATCAGGGCGGCCAAGTCGGCGGAGGAGTTGATCGCGCGGCCGCGGATCTCGGTGCCGATCAGGCCCTCGACGCTCGGGTAGGCGTAGAACGCGCCCTTGGGAACCGGCACCTGAAAGCCGTTGATCTCGGAGAGCAGCTTGACCATCAGCTGGCGGCGACGGTCAAAGTGGGCGCGCATCTCGTCAACGGCGGTGAGGTCGCCGGCCACGGCGGCCAGGGCGGCGCGCTGAGCAACGTTGCAGACGTTGGAGGTCAGGTGAGACTGGAAGTTGGTGGCGGCCTTGATGACGTCCTTCGGGCCGATCATCCAGCCAACACGCCAACCGGTCATGGCGTAGGTCTTGGCCACGCCGTTCAGAACGATCGTGGTGTCAGCCAGCTCGGGGAGCAGCTTGACGAGGTAGGTCGGCTCGGCGCCGTCGTAGAGCAGGTGCTCGTAGATCTCGTCGGTGATGATCCACACACCGTTGTCGAGAGCCCACTGGCCGATGGCCTTGGCCTCCTCCGGGGTGTAGACGGAGCCGGTCGGGTTGGACGGGGAGCAGAACAGCAGGGCCTTGGTGCGCTCGGTGCGGGCGGCCTCGAGCTGCTCGACGGTCACCTTGTAGTCGGCCTCGGCGCCCGCGAAAACGGACACGGTGCGCCCGCCGGCCAGGGCGATCATCTCCGGGTAGGAGGTCCAGTAGGGGGCCGGCAGGATGACCTCGTCACCCTCGCCGATGATGGCGGCAAAAGCCTGGAAAACGGCCTGCTTACCGCCGTTGGTGACGACGATGTCCTCAGGGCTGACCTCGTAGCCGGAGTCGCGTAGCGTCTTGGCTGCAATGGCCTCACGGAGGGTCGGCAGACCCTTGGCGGGGGAGTAGCGGTGCATGGCCGGGTCGGAGGCGGCCTCGATAGCGGCAGCCACGATGTAGTCCGGGGTGGGGAAGTCGGGTTCTCCCGCACCGAAACCGATGACGGGGCGACCGGCGGCCTTGAGGGCCTTGGCCTTCGCGTCGACAGCGAGGGTGGCGGACTCCGCGATGGCGGCAAGACGGGGGGAAATGCGAGAAGTGTTCACGGCACGATCGTGGCACGGAAGATCGGCTTGTTTCAACGCGGTTTGGCCCCAATTTTGCATCGTGGATCCTGAGTGGTGGGCACAACATTTGGGTTTTTCGCGTTCACCCCGTAGACTTCCGGAGGTCGAGGTTCACCGGAGGCACTTGCCGAGGGGGAAAACGACGAAGGGCAGTGGCGCAATTGGTAGCGCACCGGTCTCCAAAACCGGCGGTTGTGGGTTCGAGTCCCGCCTGCCCTGCCATGCTGGATCGGCGAGGCTGATCGGCATTCCTGGTAAAAGCAAGACCTGGGGGAAAGACGTGAGCGAAGCTAAGAAGGACTCGCAGGCAGTCTCCGCGCCGCGCCGTGGCGTCTTCGCCCGCATCGCCCTCTTTGTGAAGCAGGTCATCGCTGAACTGAAGAAGGTGGTGGCTCCGACTCGTGACGAGCTGTGGACCTACTTCCTCGTTGTCGTCGTCTTTGTCCTGGCCGTGATGGCTTTCGTGGGCGTGCTCGACTTCATCTTCAACCAGTTTGCCAAGCTGCTCTTCGGCTGAGCGGGTCCGCTTGCCGGAGCCAAACTCTTTTAGGAGTCAATCGTGACTGCCAACGCAAATCCTTTCGAGCCGCTTGAGCAGGAAGTAGTGGACGACGCTCCAATTGCGCCTGTAGTCGAAGAGGCCGAGCTCGCGCCGGTCGAGGCCGAGGTGACCGACGTTGATGCTGAGGTGGCTGAGGAAGCCGCCGAGGAGCCCGCTGCCCCCGCCGAGGACCCGGTTGAGGCTTTCCGCGAGAACCTGCGCTCCCTGCCGGGCGACTGGTACGTGATTCACTCCTACGCCGGCTTCGAGCGCAAGGTGAAGGCGAACCTGGAGACCCGCATCGCCAACTTCGAGATGGAGGACTACGTCTTCCAGGTCGAGGTGCCGATGGAAGAGGTCGTCGAGCTCAAGGCCGACAACAAGAAGAAGACCATCTCCCGCATTCGCATCCCCGGCTACGTGCTCGTGCGTATGGACCTGACCGATGAGGCCTGGCGCCTGGTGAAGGAGACCCCGGCCGTTACTGGTTTCGTGGGAGACGCCCGCAACCCCGTCCCGCTGAGCGAGGACGAGGTCATGAACATGTTCGATCCGCTGATCAAGGCTGCGGTGCGCGAGCACCAGAAGACCCTGGACAGCGTTTCCGCCGAGGACCAGGCTGCTGCCGCTCCCGACGTGTTCATCGACCTGGAGGTCGGCGAGATCGTCAAGGTCACCGACGGCCCGTTCGAGGACCAGATGGCGGAGGTTTCCGAGATTCACCTCGAGGCCCGCAAGCTCACAGTGCTCGTGACGATCTTCGAGCGTCAGACCCCGGTGGAGCTGAGCTTTGGCCAGGTAGAAAAGGTGGCTGTCTAGCAATCGACTGGTTGCTGGCCGGGGCGTTGCCCCGGCCAGCCCCGTATCTGGGGCATGTTGCTGTGATGAGTCACACCGGGAGTGTGGGACTTGGAAGCGGTAAGATGCTCGTTTGTGCGCCCTCGTGGTGCATAGGCGCTTAGGCGCCGACCGGCAGGGGCCCGGAAGACAGCCCCTGACGTAAGTGGAATACAAGAAGGATGTACATCCATGCCCCCGAAGAAGAAGGTCACCGGCCTCATTAAGCTGCAGATTCAGGCCGGTGCAGCCAACCCGGCGCCGCCCGTGGGTCCCGCCCTCGGTCAGCACGGTGTGAACATCATGGAGTTCTGCAAGGCCTACAACGCTGCCACCGAGTCTCAGCGCGGCAACGTTATCCCGGTCGAGATCACGGTTTACGAGGACCGCTCGTTCACCTTCGTGACCAAGACCCCGCCGGCCGCAGAGCTGATCAAGAAGGCCGCTGGCGTGCAGAAGGGTTCTGCTACCCCGCACACCGCGAAGGTCGCCTCCCTGTCCGCCGCTCAGGTCCGCGAGATCGCCGAGACCAAGCTGCCGGACCTCAACGCCAACGACGTGGACGCTGCCGCCAAGATCATCGCCGGCACCGCCCGCTCCATGGGTATCACCGTCACCGACTGAAATCAGTTCGCATAGCGAACAGTGGAAGGGCCTGCGCGGCCTGTTAACCACAAATAGCAAGGAGTAAAGCTATGGTAAAGCGCAGCAAGAGCTACCGCGCCGCCGCTGAGAAGATTCACGCCGGCGTTCTGTACACCCCCCTGGAGGCCGTGCGTCTGGCCAAGTCCCAGACCGCTAAGTTCGACCCCACCGTCGAGGTTGTCTTCCGCCTCGGCGTTGACCCCCGTAAGGCAGACCAGATGGTGCGTGGCACCGTCAACCTGCCCCACGGCACCGGTAAGACCGCCCGCGTCATCGTCTTCGCCGTTGGTGAGCGCGCCGAGCAGGCCATCGCCGCTGGTGCTGACGAGGTCGGTGGCGACGAGCTGATCGCCAAGGTCGCTGGTGGCTGGACTGACTTCGACGCAGCCGTCGCCACCCCGGACCTGATGGGCAAGGTTGGTCGCCTGGGTCGCGTGCTCGGTCCCCGTGGCCTCATGCCTAACCCCAAGACCGGCACCGTGACCATGGACGTGGCCAAGGCCGTTACGGACATCAAGGGTGGCCGTATCGAGTTCCGCGTGGACAAGCACTCCAACCTGCACTTCATCATCGGTAAGGCTTCCTTCACCGAGGAGCAGCTGGTGGAGAACTACGCCGCCGCGCTGGAAGAGGTTCTGCGTCTGAAGCCGGCCACCTCCAAGGGCCGCTACATGACCAAGGGCACCATGACCACCACCATGGGCCCGGGTATCCCGCTGGACATCAGCAAGACCCGCAACCTGCTGGCTTCCGACGCCTCCTGAGGTAGTCGCAAGCTGAGCTAGTGCGCCGTGGTACCTGCAGGTACCACGGCGCACTGCTTTATTCCCGGACGCCCACTTCTCTGCGGGGCGGTGAAACCGGAGCTTTCCGGTGCGTGCGGCAGTACTGCGGCAACATCTTCTGGTTGCGCGAGGGCGTGCTCGTGCCTTCAGCGGTAGTGAAACAGCATGTTTCACGTGCGCGCGAGGCTGATGAGGCACCGCATCCCGCCGCTTTCCACAACGCGTGGCAAAAGCCACACTTGGACAGTAGGCAAAGGCAAAGCGTGAGGCGCCCGATCTGATCGTCGGGACCGTAACGAAAATGCGCTCCGCTGCCACCGGGGCCACTCGACAAAAGTTCAAATTCCGAATATATTCTCGGTGCGGCGACACCGTGTCTAAAGCGACGCACATGAAAATGAGTTTCAGAAAAATTCTCACAGTTGCCCGGATGTTCTCCTGTATGACTGCATAGGGCGTGTGTGCGGCCCCTGGGTGTGCAATCGTCGGGCGGGTGGAGTTCGCGCCTGCGGCGGCGTCCGGCGTGGTTGGCGTGCGGGCCCGCTCCACGCAGGCGGGTTTGCTCACCTCTCGTAGTCTGCGGTTCCCGGGTGGGTGTTTGCCCTGTTTTCGTCGGTGTCGCCGCTCTACGTTGCGGTGGATCCTGTCCTCGCTCCTTCTGCAGCGCCGCTCCGCGAGGTTGGCGTCGAGAATATCTCCCCGTCGCCGCACCCATGCAGAGCTATTCAGAGGTGCGCATATTCATTTAGGGGATTTGGAGGTGCCTGATATTTGGAACGCGTCAATTAGTGTGCCGAGCTAAGCGAAAAGTTCAGGCAATTGCAATTGTGCGCCGCGTAGGTCGCGCCGGTAAACGGGTTGCGCCCTATATGACCTGAAGGCTTGCCAGTTTAATTTGCCCAGTTATTTTTCTGGACCTGGTCCAGGGGGAAGGTAATACTTCTTTACTGGGGAGTAAGTAAAGCTGTCACGAGTCCCAGGCTGGTGAGCAGATAGGGGCCGAGCGGGATATGCCCGCGCCAGCCCACGCGCCGCAACGCGAGTGCCGCCGCAGCCCCTATTCCGCCCAGCACTCCACTGAGTAGCAGCCAGGTCAGGGCCAGCTCGGGGGAGAGGAAGGCCAGGGACGCCGCAATAGGGGCCGCGAGCTTCACGTCCCCCAGTCCCATCGCACGCAGCCCAAACACGAGCACTGCGCCAATCGCCACAGTGGCCAGCCAGGCCCAGCTCGCGGCACCTAGGCAGGCATTCGCCGCCCCCGTGCCCGCGTCGCCCCCAGGCGCGTCCATCCCAATCGCCCCTAATAATTGCGCCCCACAAAGGGTGTCCTTACCGGCGCTCACCACTAGGAGGAGGAGCGGCTGGCTGGCCCAGAGGGGCGCGGTGAGAACGTCGGGCAACTTGCGGCAGTGCGCGTCAATCCACGCCAGGGCAGGGGAGAGGGCGAGGAGCGGGGCCAGGAGTGGGCCGGTCGGGTGGGGTGCCAGTGCCAGGAACGTCGCGGCCCAGCAGTTCCCCAGCACTGCAGCCACGCGCAGATTGCGGTGCGCGGGGCAGTTTTCAGCCTGCGAGCGGGTGGGTGGTGGGGTTAGGGTGCAACTGCTGGGGGAGTGAGCCAAGTATGTGCGCGCCAGGTGAGGGGCAAGGTTAAGGAGACGCCACGTCACGAAAGTGCAGGTCAACAAAGACGTGACCGCAGGTAGCAAAATCGTGGGATGCACGGCGACTCCTATAAGGTCCCAGCGCGCTGAGGGAGGAAGCGCCTTGTTGCTACTAAGCTACGCGCGCCCCGGTTTTCCTGTGGCTTTCCACAGATTCTTTGGGGCGCTACCTGCGGCAAGCCCTGCAATAGGATGGAGTCGTGATAGAGCCGAAGATCACGAACTGAACAAGATGATCTGCGGGGAATGTGTTTATCCTATGAGGCGAACAGCGGTGTGCCGCAGTCGCCAAAGGCGAGCGGGTGTCTGTTCGTCCAGAGATGGAAGTCCAGAAACGACTAGTGAGGGAATAGCGGAGGTAAACCATGCGTGTACTCATCGCTGATCCTTCTATTGTTGTCCGCGCCGGTTTGAGGGAGCTTCTCTCTCGCTGCGCTGACGACCTCTCGATCTACGAGGCTCGCGATGTCAACCAGGCGCTGCAGGTGGCGCACGACGTCGCCCCGGAGCTGATCCTGCTGGACTTCTCGTCCGACCTGGCCACGCTCTTCCGCGTGCTGCCGGAACTCTCCAGGAACTCCTCGGTCATCATGATTACCGAGCACTACGAGCAGCACCTCACCCAGCGCGCGATGGCCGCCGGCGCCTCCTCCTGCCTGGTGCTGGGCAAGCTGAACCTGCGCCAGGTCTCTGACGCGTTGGCCACCGCACAGCGCCGTCGCCTCTCTCGCCTGCGCCAGCCCACGATCGCGCAGCCGTTCCAGGGCGACTTGCAGCGCCGCACCAACAACAAGGTGCGTCTTCTGCTCACCCGCCGTGAGGCAGAGGTGCTGCAGCTGGCCTCCTCGGGGCTAACCAACTCGCAGATCGCAGAGCACCTGTTCCTCTCCCTGCGCACCGTGCGCAACTACCTCAACTCTGCCTATCCCAAGCTGCGCGTGCACAACCGCGCCCAGGCTGTGGCTGCCTGGCGGGCTGGCGAGACCACCCTGCCGCCCATGTACTCCATGGGGAGCGGGCTGGGGCGCGGTGGCATCTCCCACCCGGGTAGCCGCTTCGTCTGACCCCCGTGCGGCCACGCGGCCTGCGTTCTGGTGTGGCCGCCCTCTCGCTCCCTCTCTAGGTGGCCGACGTTCCGCCGGCGTGGCAAAGGGCGCGGCGCCCGCGTGTGCACCGGCCCGGTGGTCGACGTTCCGCCGGCGGGCAGAAGAGTGAGGGCACTCACCGGACTGGCTATTGCCCCTGCCGGGCGCCCTCGTTAAACTGTTCGGAGCCCAAGACCGCTGGTCACCCTCTCTCGAGGGGTCAAGCTCTGAACAGGACACCAGCGCAGGCGAACGAGAACAGGCTCGCACGAGCCGCTGTCCCCGTGCGCTTGCGCCCGGGGATTTTGTTTTGCCTGACGAGTCCGAGCGGCAGACACGGAAGGAGGGCCCATGGCGAGGCCTGACAAGGCAGCAACGATTGCTGAGCTCACGGAGCGTTTCCGTGATGCAAACGCCGTTTTGCTGACCGAATACCGGGGGCTCACGGTTGCCGAGATGTCTCAGCTGCGTCGCTCCATGGCGGGCGTTGCTAGCTTCGCGGTCGTGAAGAACACGCTGGCTGCTATCGCAGCCAAGGAGGCTGGTGTCGAGGTCATCGCTGATGAGCTCGTTGGCCCCTCCGCCATCGCTTTCGTCACCGGTGAGCCGGTGGAGGCTGCGAAGGCCCTGCGCGAGTTCTCCAAGACCAATGACAAGCTCGTTATCAAGGCCGGTGTCCTGGAGGGCTCCCTGCTCTCCAAGGATGGCGTGCTCAAGCTTGCCGACCTGGAGTCCCGCGAGGTTCTGCTGGCGAAGTCCGCTGGCGTCCTCAAGGCTGCCCTTTACCAGGCTGCCTACATGTTCACCGCTCCGGCCTCCAAGGCCGTGCGTACCGTCGAGGCCCTGCGCGAAAAGCAGGCTGGCGAAGCCTGATCCCAGGCAAACCCAAAAAACCCCCTGCCTGCTCGCGTAGCAGGACCCAACCGAAAGGAACGCCATCATGGCGAAGCTCACCCCCGCCGAGCTCATCGAGGCTTTCAAGGAGCTCACCCTCATCGAGCTGTCTGAGTTCGTGAAGCAGTTCGAGGAGACCTTCGAGGTCACCGCCGCCGCTCCGGCCGCCGTTGCCGTTGCTGCTGCCCCGGCCGCCGGCGACGCTCCGGCCGCCGAGGAGAAGGACTCCTTCGACGTCATCCTCGCCGCTCACGGCGACAAGAAGATCCAGGTCATCAAGGAGGTGCGCGCCATCACCTCCCTCGGTCTGAAGGAGGCCAAGGAGCTGGTTGACGGCGCCCCGAAGCCGGTCCTCGAGGGTGTTGACAAGGACACCGCTGAGAAGGCCAAGGCTCAGCTGGAGGAGGCTGGCGCCACCGTCGAGCTCAAGTGAGCTTGATCTAAACGCTGGCAGGGCGGGGGTCGCGAAGGCGGCCCCCGCCCTCACTTTTGTCCCGGGACGGTATTTCCCGGACTGCGGAGGCTAAACGCAGCAGCGATCGAGCGGGTGAGCAAGCACACAACGTCCAGTAGTGTCAAATCGGCTAGTATGTATTTTTGCGCTTAACCTGCCCTCGCTTTGACACAGGAGCGAAGCGGTAGGTTGGGTGTTGTCTGTTCTCCACCGGAGGGAAGGACCCCCTTTTGGCTGCCTCGCGCACCCCCGCTATGCACGCGTCCAAGCGTGTTTCGTTCGGCAAGATCCACGAGCCGCTTCAGGCCCCGGACCTGCTTGGTCTTCAGACCGAGTCATTCGACTGGTTGCTTGGCAACGAGCGTTGGAAGGAGCGCCTCGCGGCTGCTCCCGACGCCGATGCCCTCCCGTCGGTTTCTGGTCTTGAAGAGATCTTTACGGAGATTTCTCCGATTCAGGACTTTGCGGAGACGATGGAGCTGTCCTTCAGCGACCACCGCCTAGAACCGCCCAAGTACTCCGCCGAGGAGTGCAAGGAGAAGGGTCACACCTACGCGGCTCCCCTCTACGTGACCGCCGAGTTCATCAACCACGGCACTGGTGAGATCAAGAGCCAGACCGTGTTCATGGGCGACTTCCCGCTCATGACCGAGCGTGGCACCTTCATCATCAACGGAACCGAGCGTGTGGTTGTTTCCCAGCTCGTTCGTTCCCCCGGTGTGTACTTCGAGCGCATCTCTGACCGCACCAGCGACAAGGACACCTTCTCCTGCAAGGTGATCCCCTCCCGCGGTGCCTGGCTGGAGTTCGAGATCGACAAGCGCGACGCCGTCGGCGTGCGCATCGACCGTAAGCGTAAGCAGTCCATCACCGTCTTCCTGCGCGCCCTCGGCCTGAGCGAGTCCGAGATCCGCGAGGAGTTCGCCGACTACCCGCTGCTGCTGGCCGGACTGGAGAAGGACGGGACGATGACCCAGGAGGAGGCCCTCCTGGACATCTACCGCAAGATCCGCCCGGGCGAGCCGCCGAGCGTCGAGGCCGGTCGCGCCCTGCTGGAGAACTACTACTTCGCAGCCAAGCGCTACGACCTGGCCAAGGTGGGCCGCTACAAGATCAACAAGAAGCTGGGCCTGGAGGCCCCACTGTCCGAGTCGCTGCTGCGCCTCGAGGACATCGTCGCCTCCGTGCGTTACCTGCTCGCGCTGCAGAAGGGCGAGGAGTTCCTGCCCGGTCGCCGCGGCGGCGAGGACGTGGAGATCCCCGTCGAGCAGGACGACATCGATCACTTCGGTAACCGTCGCATCCGCGCTGTCGGCGAGCTCATCCAGGGCCAGGTCCGCACCGGTCTGTCCCGCATGGAGCGCGTCGTGCGCGAGCGCATGACCACCACCGACGCGCAGGCCATCCAGCCGACCACCCTGATCAACACCCGTCCGGTGACCGCTGCGATCAAGGAGTTCTTCGGAACCTCCCAGCTCTCGCAGTTCATGGACCAGAACAACCCGCTTGCCGGCCTGACCCACAAGCGTCGTCTGTCCGCCCTGGGCCCCGGTGGTCTGTCCCGTGACCGCGCGGGCATGGAGGTCCGTGACGTTCACCCCTCCCACTACGGCCGTATGTGCCCCATCGAGACCCCTGAAGGCCCGAACATTGGTCTGATCGGCTCGCTGGCAACCTACGCCCGCATCAACCCCTTCGGTTTCGTGGAGACCCCCTACCGCATCGTGAAGAACGGTCAGGTCACCGACGAGACCCGCTACCTCACCGCCGACGACGAGGACCGCCACGCGATCGCGCAGGCCTCCGCGCCGCTGGACAAGAACGGCCGCTTCATCGAGAAGCAGGCCCTGTGCCGTGTCTCCGGTGGTGAGCCGGCGCTCGTGGACGTCGAGGACATCGACTACATGGACGTCTCGGCCCGCCAGATGGTGTCCGTGGCTACCTCGATGATTCCGTTCCTGGAGCACGACGACGCTAACCGTGCACTCATGGGCGCCAACATGCAGCGCCAGGCAGTGCCGCTGCTGCGTCCGGTCTCCCCGCTGGTCGGTACTGGCATGGAGTCCCGCGCTGCGGTCGACGCCGGTGACGTCATCGTGGTCCGCAAGGGTGGCGCCGGTGTGGTCACGGAGGTTTCCGCCGACTACATCTCCGTCATGGAGGACTCCGGCTCGAACTACACCTACCGCGTGATGAAGTTCCGCCGCTCCAACCAGGGCAACTGCTACAACCAGCGCGTCACCGTCAACGAGGGTGACCGCGTCGAAGAGGGTCAGGTCATCGCCGACGGTCCCGCCACCGCCGGTGGCGAGCTGGCGCTGGGCCAGAACCTGCTCGTGGCGTTTATGTCCTGGGAGGGCTTCAACTACGAGGATGGCATCATCCTCTCCCAGCGCCTGGTGTCTGAGGACGTGCTGACCTCGATCCACATTGAGGAGCACGAGATCGACGCCCGCGACACGAAGCTGGGCCCGGAGGAGATTACCCGCGACATCCCGAACGTGAGCGAGGAGACCTTGGCTCACCTCGACGAGCGCGGCATCATCCGCATCGGTGCCGAGGTCGGGGCCGGCGACATCCTGGTCGGTAAGGTCACCCCGAAGGGTGAGACCGAGCTGACCAGCGAGGAGCGCCTGCTGCGCGCCATCTTCGGTGAGAAGGCCCGCGAGGTGCGCGACACCTCCCTGCGCGTGCCCCACGGCGAGTCCGGCATCGTCATCGGCGTGAAGGAAGCGTCCGGCGACGACGACGAGCTGCCCGCAGGCGTCAACCAGCGCATCACGGTCTACATCGCCCAGCGCCGCAAGATCACCGACGGTGACAAGCTCTCCGGCCGCCACGGCAACAAGGGTGTTATCTCCAAGATCCTGCCCGTCGAGGACATGCCCTTCCTCGAGGACGGTACCCCGGTTGACATCATCCTCAACCCGATGGGTGTGCCCGGTCGTATGAACATCGGCCAGGTGCTGGAGGTCCACCTAGGTTGGATCGCCTCCCAGGGTTGGGACGCCACCGGTGCGCTGGAGCAGGCCAAGGAGTGGGCAGCGAAGCTGCCCGCCGACGGCGTCTCCGCTCCCGCCGGTACCCGCGTGGCCACCCCGGTGTTCGACGGCCTCGAGGCCGACGAGCTGACCGGTCTGCTGGACTGCACGCTGCCCACCCGGGACGGCGACCGCCTGGTCGGCGTCAACGGCAAGGCGCGTCTGTTCGATGGCCGTTCTGGTGAACCCTTCCCGTTCCCGATCTCCGTGGGCTACATGTACATCTTGAAGCTCCACCACCTGGTGGACGACAAGATCCACGCCCGCTCCACCGGTCCTTACTCCATGATTACCCAGCAGCCGCTGGGGGGTAAGGCGCAGTTCGGTGGTCAGCGCTTCGGTGAGATGGAGGTGTGGGCCCTCGAGGCTTACGGAGCCGCCTACGCACTGCAGGAGCTGCTGACGGTCAAGTCCGACGACGTGACCGGCCGCGTGAAGGTTTACGAGGCAATCGTCAAGGGCGAGGACATCCCGGACCCGGGTATCCCGGAGTCCTTCAAGGTCCTAGTGAAGGAAATGCGCTCCCTCTGCCTGAACGTGGAGGCCCTGGACGAGCAGGGCAACGCGATCGAGCTGCGAGACACCGAGGAGGACGTCTTCCGCGCCTCCGAGGAACTGGGCATCGACCTGGGCCGCCGCCCAGACGCGCGCGACTTCGAAGAGCTCTAAATCGGGTACCCGCTGCCGCCCTCCCGGAGAGGGCGGCAGCGGGCCACCCCACCGGCCGCGAGGCCAAACGGAATTGGTGAATTACCCGGAAAGAGGACACCTTGCTCGACGCTAACGCCTTCGACAAGCTCCACATCAGCCTGGCCACGGCTGAGAACATCGACGAATGGTCCTTCGGCGAGGTCAAGAAGCCCGAGACCATCAACTACCGCACGCTCAAGCCGGAGAAGGACGGCCTGTTCTGCGAAAAGATCTTTGGCCCCACCCGTGACTGGGAGTGTGCCTGCGGCAAGTACAAGCGCGTCCGTTACAAGGGCATCGTTTGTGAGCGCTGTGGCGTGGAGGTTACCCGCGCCAAGGTGCGTCGTGAGCGCATGGGCATCATCAAGCTGGCCGCTCCGGTCACGCACATCTGGTACTTCAAGGGTGTGCCCTCCCGCCTGGGCTACCTGCTGAACCTGGCGCCGAAGGACCTGGAGAAGGTCATCTACTTCGCCGCGCACATGGTGACTGAGGTCGACGCCGAGGGCCGCCACGAGGACATGGCTACCCTGACCGCCGAGATCGAGGTCGAGCGCAAGCGCATCGAGGACAAGCGCGACGCCGACATCGCCTTCCGCATGGAGAAGCTGGAGGCCGACCTGGCCGAGCTCGAGGCCGCCGGCGCCAAGGCCGACGCCCGCGAGAAGCTGCGCAAGGCCGGCGAGCGCGAGATGGCTTCCATCCGTCGCCGCGCCGAGTCCGACCTCGAGTTCATCAACAACGTCTGGGACCGCTTCACGGGTCTGAAGGTTGGTGACCTGGAGGGCGACGAGCGTCTCTACCGCGAGATGGTCAAGCGCTACGGCATCTACTTCAAGGGGGCCATGGGTGCGCAGGCTATCCAGCGCCGCCTGGAGTCCTTCGACCTGGCCGCCGAGGCCGAGGAGCTGCGCGAGATCATCGCCACCGGCACCGGTCAGCGGAAGACCCGCGCCCTGAAGCGCCTGAAGGTGGTCAACGCCTTCCTATCCACCGGCAACCGCCCGGAGGCCATGGTGCTGGACGCCATCCCGGTGATCCCGCCGGACCTGCGCCCGATGGTGCAGTTGGACGGTGGCCGCTTTGCGACCTCCGACCTGAACGACCTCTACCGTCGCGTCATCAACCGCAACAACCGCCTCAAGCGTCTGCTGGACCTCGGCGCCCCCGAGATCATCGTGAACAACGAGAAGCGCATGCTGCAGGAGGCCGTCGACGCGCTGTTCGACAACGGCCGTCGCGGTCGCCCGGTGACCGGCCCCGGTAACCGCGCCCTGAAGTCCATCAGTGACATGCTGAAGGGTAAGCAGGGTCGTTTCCGTCAGAACCTGCTGGGTAAGCGTGTTGACTACTCCGGTCGTTCCGTCATCGTGGGTGGCCCGACCCTGAAGCTGCACCAGTGTGGTCTGCCCAAGGCCATGGCCCTGGAGCTGTTCAAGCCCTTCGTCATGAAGCGTCTGGTGGACCTCAAGTACGCCCAGAACGTCAAGACCGCCAAGCGGATGGTGGAGCGCATGCGCTCCCAGGTGTGGGACGTGCTGGACGAGGTCATCCGCGAGCACCCGGTGCTGCTCAACCGTGCACCCACCCTGCACCGCCTGGGTATCCAGGCGTTCGAGCCGCAGCTGGTGGAGGGCAAGGCCATCCAGCTACACCCGCTCGTGTGTGCCGCGTTCAACGCTGACTTCGACGGTGACCAGATGGCGGTGCACCTGCCGCTGTCCGCTGAGGCCCAGGCGGAGGCCCGCATCCTGATGCTGTCCTCCAACAACATCCTCAAGCCCTCCGATGGTCGCCCCGTGACCATGCCCGCGCAGGACATGATCATCGGTCTGTTCCACCTGACCTCTGACGCGGACCCGGACCTGGAGCTGCCCGCCGAGGCCCCGTCCTTCACCTCGGTTGCCGAGGCGATCATGTCCTTCGACGCTGGTCGCTTGGACCTGAACCAGCCGGCCCGCATCCGCCTGCGCGGCGTGACCCCGCCGGTGGGCTGGGAGGCTCCCGAGGGCTATGAGCCGGGAGATGACGTGGTCCTGGAGACCACCCTGGGCCGCTGCCTGTTCAACGAGCTGCTGCCGAGCGACTACCCGTTCGTCACCGGCGTCGTGGATAAGAAGGCTCTGGGTGCCCTGGTCAACGACCTGGCCGAGCGCTACCCGCGCGTCGAGGTCGCTGAGGCCCTGGACAACCTGAAGGCTGCCGGTTTCTACTGGGCAACCTGGTCCGGTATCTCCATCTCCTTCCCGGACGTCGTTGGCCCCGCCAACAAGCCGGATATCCTGGCCTCCTACGAGGAGCGCGCCGCCAAGGTGATGGGCGAGTTCAACGCCGGTCTGATCACCGACGACGAGCGCTACAACGCTCTGGTCGAGATTTGGACCGCCGCCACCAAGGAAGTTGCGCAGGCTATGCGCGACAACTTCCCGGCGCGCAACACCGTGTTCCGTATGGTCACCTCCGGTGCCCGTGGTAACTGGGACCAGATCCGTCAGATCGCCGGTATGCGTGGTCTGGTGTCTGACCCGAAGCAGAAGCTCATCGAGCGCCCGATTAAGTCCAACTACCGTGAGGGCCTCTCCGTTCTGGAGTACTTCATCGCTACCCACGGTGCCCGTAAGGGTTTGGCTGACACGGCACTGCGTACTGCGGACTCCGGTTACCTCACGCGTCGTCTGGTCGACGTCTCCCAGGACGTCATCGTCCGCGAGGAAGACTGTGGCACCCGCCGCGGCCTGCTCATGAAGATCGCCGAGCCCGCTGGCGAGGGCTTGGTGCGCTCCAAGACCGTGGAGACCACCGCCTACGCCCGTACCCTGGCCAAGGATGCGCTCGACGCGTCCGGCGCCGTGGTGGCCATGGCTGGCGAGGACGTCGGCGACGTCTTGATCGACAAGCTGGTTGGCGCCGGCATCTCCGAGATCCACGTCCGTTCCGTGCTGACCTGTGAGTCCGCCGTCGGCACCTGTGCCGCTTGCTACGGTCGCTCCCTGGCCACCGGTAAGCGCGTGGACATCGGTGAGGCCGTCGGCATCATCGCGGCCCAGTCCATTGGTGAGCCCGGTACCCAGCTGACGATGCGTACGTTCCACACCGGTGGTGCGGCCTCCGACTCCGACATCACGCAGGGTCTGCCGCGTGTCCAGGAGCTCTTCGAGGCCCGTACCCCGAAGGGTGAGGCTGAGATCACCGAGGCTTCCGGTCGCATCAAGATTGACGACGACGACCCGGTGGCACGCCGCATCATCGTCACCCGCGACGACGGCGAAGAGGACCTGGTCATCGAGGTTTCTCGCCGCCAGAAGCTGCTGGTGAACGACGGCGACTACGTCCAGGTGGGCGACCAGCTCACCGAGGGTCGCATCGACCCGAAGAAGATGCTGCGCATCAAGGGCCCGAACGCCACCCAGAAGCAGCTTGTGGACGAGGTGCAGGAGGTCTACCGCTCCCAGGGCGTGGACATCCACTCCAAGCACATCGAGGTCATCGTGCGCCAGATGCTCCGCCGCGTGACCGTGCTGGACTCCGGCGACACCAAGCTGCTGCCGGGTGAGCTCATCGAGTCCGCGCGTTACCGCGAGGAGAACCGCCGCGTGGTGGCCGAGGGCGGCAAGCCGGCCTCCGGTCGTCCCGAGCTCATGGGTATCACCAAGGCCTCGCTGGCTACCGACTCGTGGCTGTCCGCCGCGTCCTTCCAGGAGACCACCAAGGTGCTCACGGAGGCCGCGCTCATGGGCCGCTCCGACCCGCTGCTGGGCCTGAAGGAGAACGTCATCCTCGGTAAGTTGATCCCCGCCGGTACCGGGTTGGCTCGCTACCACGAGATCGACGTTGCTCCCACCGAGGAGGCCATGGCTTCCTTCTACAACCGCCAGAACTTCGTCAACTACGACGCTTCCTCCTTCGAGGATGACAACTTCTACGGTGGTGACTTCAGCTTCCGCTGATAGTCGACAGTGCTGGCGGGGCCGGGTGCGCAGTGCGCCCGGCCCCGCCGCCGTCTTTTGGGCAGCCACCGCCGAGCCCTTTTGGCCGACGTCCCGCCGGCCGCCCGGTGCGATGGGGGAGTGCCCGCCCCAGCCGCGTTGGTGGCCGACGCTCCTTGCGCCGCCCGGACCGGTGGACAAGAGGGCGGCCGGCGGGAGGGGAGGATGGCGGCAACGTCGGCCAACTACTAAGCACCGCGCTCCCGGCGCGCGAAGGTGAGGAGGGGCACAAGCCCGTTTGGGCTGCCCACTAGAAATGCGCTGCGCAAGCCATTAGTGTTGCACCCGGTGCCTGCTTGGCACCCCCGGAACTTCTGTTCCAGCGGGCTCGATACGCACACCGCGCGAGCTCCAGACGTCTCCCAGAGGCGGGCTGGCCCCCATGCGGTGACGTATGCCCAGGGGGAAGCCGCCAAACAGGCTGAATATTCGCTCAATTGAGACGGAGACGTAGTGCCAACTATTCAGCAGCTCGTCCGCAAGGGACGCAGCGTTAAGCCCGGGAAGTCCAAGACCCCGGCCCTTAAGGGCAGCCCGCAGCGCCGTGGCGTTTGCACCCGTGTGTACACCACCACCCCGAAGAAGCCGAACTCTGCTCTGCGTAAGGTCGCCCGTGTGCGCCTCTCCAGCGGCATCGAGGTCACCGCTTACATCCCGGGCGTGGGTCACAACCTGCAGGAGCACTCCATCGTGCTCGTGCGTGGCGGTCGTGTGAAGGACCTGCCGGGTGTTCGCTACAAGATCGTTCGCGGCGCCCTGGACACCCAGGGTGTGCGTGGCCGCCAGCAGGCCCGCTCCCGCTACGGCGCTAAGAAGGAGAAGAAGTAATGCCTCGTAAGGGCCCCGCGCCGAAGCGCCCCCTCGTCAACGACCCGGTTTACGGCTCCACGATGGTGACCCAGCTGGTCAACCGCGTGCTGCTGGACGGTAAGAAGTCCACCGCCGAGCGCATCGTCTACGGCGCCCTCGAGGGCGTTCGTGGCAAGACCGACCAGGACCCGGTCTCCGTGCTCAAGCGCGCCATGGACAACATTCGCCCCGCGCTGGAGGTTCGCTCCCGGCGCGTGGGTGGTGCCACCTACCAGGTGCCGGTGGAGGTGCGCGCTTCCCGCGCCACCACCCTGGCTCTGCGCTGGCTGGTCGACTTCTCTCGCCAGCGTCGTGAGAAGACCATGACCGAGCGCCTCATGAACGAGATCCTGGACGCCTCCAACGGCCTCGGCGCCGCTGTCAAGCGTCGCGAGGACATGCACAAGATGGCGGAGTCCAACCGGGCCTTCGCTCACTACCGCTGGTAATCCACCCCCACTCGAGCGAAGGACACCAACGTGGCACTTGAAGTGCTTACCGACCTCACGCAGGTCCGCAACATCGGCATCATGGCCCACATCGATGCCGGTAAGACCACCGTTACCGAGCGCATCCTGTTCTACACCGGCATCAACTACAAGCTCGGTGAGACCCACGATGGCGCTTCCACCACCGACTGGATGGAGCAGGAGAAGGAGCGCGGCATCACGATTACGTCTGCCGCCGTTACCGCCTTCTGGAAGGGCCACCAGATCAACGTCATCGACACCCCCGGCCACGTGGACTTCACCGTTGAGGTGGAGCGCTCCCTGCGTGTGCTCGACGGTGCCGTTGCCGTCTTCGACGGCAAGGAGGGTGTGGAGCCTCAGTCTGAGACCGTGTGGCGTCAGGCTGACAAGTACAACGTTCCCCGCATCTGCTTCATCAACAAGATGGACAAGCTGGGCGCTGACTTCTACTTCTCCGTGAAGACCATCCGTGAGCGCCTGGGCGCCACCCCGGTCTGCATGGAGCTGCCGATCGGCGCTGAGAACGACTTCGAGGGCGTCATCGACCTGCTCAACATGGAGGCCGTCTACTTCCCCGAGAAGGACGCCCAGGGTAACGACACCCGCGGCTCCCTGATCGAGCGCAAGGAGATCCCCGCCGACATGCAGGACAAGGCTGAGGAGTACCGCGAGGCGCTCATCGAGGCCGCTGCTGAGGGCGACGAGGAGCTCATGGAGGCCTACCTGGAGAACGGCGAGCTCACCAACGAGCAGATCATCGCCGGTATCCGCAAGCAGTGCATCGCCGGCGACATCTTCCCGGTTTACTGCGGTTCCGCCTTCAAGAACAAGGGTGTCCAGCTGGTGCTGGACGGCGTGCTCAACTTCCTGCCCTCCCCGCTGGACATTCCGGACGTGCAGGGTCACGAGGTTGGCAACGAGGACGCTCCGGCTTCCCGTAAGGCCTCCGAGAGCGAGCCCTTCTCCGCTCTGGCCTTCAAGATCGCCGTTCACCCGTTCTACGGCAAGCTGACCTTCATCCGCGTCTACTCCGGTAACGTGGCCTCCGGCTCCCAGGTGGTTAACTCCACTAAGGGTAAGAAGGAGCGCATCGGCAAGATCTTCCAGATGCACTCCAACAAGGAGAACCCGGTCGAAGAGGCGCACGCCGGTCACATCTACGCCGTCGTTGGCCTGAAGGACACCACCACCGGTGACACCCTCTGCGCCATCAACGCGCCGATCGTGCTCGAGTCCATGACCTTCCCGGACCCGGTTATCCACGTGGCCATCGAGCCCAAGACCAAGGGTGACCAGGAGAAGCTGGGTACCGCCATCCAGAAGCTGGCGGAAGAGGACCCGACGTTCACCGTCCGCCTGGACGAGGAGACCGGCCAGACCGTCATCGGCGGTATGGGTGAGCTCCACCTCGACATCCTCGTAGACCGTATGCGTCGCGAGTTCAAGGTTGAGGCCAACGTGGGTAAGCCGCAGGTTGCCTACCGCGAGACCATCCGCACCAAGGTGGACCGCGTGGACTACACCCACAAGAAGCAGACCGGTGGTTCCGGCCAGTTTGCAAAGGTGCAGCTCTCCTTCGAGCCTTACGAGTCCGAGGAAGAGGGCAAGTTCTACGAGTTTGAGGACCAGGTCACCGGTGGTCGCGTTCCGCGCGAGTACATCCCGTCCGTTGACCTCGGTATCCAGGACGCCATGCAGTCCGGTGTTCTCGCCGGCTACCCGATGGTTGGCGTCAAGGCAATTCTTCTTGATGGTGCATACCACGACGTTGACTCGTCTGAGATGGCCTTCAAGATCGCCGGTTCTATGGCCTTCAAGGAGGGCGCGAAGAAGGCTTCGCCCGTCCTCCTCGAGCCGGTCATGGCCGTCGAGGTGCGTACGCCCGAGGAGTACATGGGTGACGTAATCGGTGACCTGAACTCCCGCCGCGGCATGATCCAGTCCATGGATGACGCTTCTGGAGTGAAGGTCGTGCGTGCGCAGGTTCCGCTTTCGGAAATGTTTGGGTATGTTGGTGACCTGCGGTCGAAGACCCAGGGTCGCGCCGTCTACTCCATGCAGTTCGACAGCTACGCGGAGGTCCCCCGGAACGTTGCCGAGGAGATCATCGCAAAGACCCGGGGCGAGTGAGTCCCTCAGGTCGACCCTGAAGTATCATTAACAACATCCGACCCGTAGGAACCCACGCCCACCGGTTTCCAAGAACCGTGCAAGTGTGAGACAACTACCCGAGTCCCAGGAGGACACAAGTGGCTAAGGCCAAGTTCGAGCGCACCAAGCCGCACGTCAACATCGGTACCATCGGTCACGTTGACCACGGTAAGACCACGCTGACCGCTGCCATCTCCAAGGTGCTGCACGACAAGTACCCGGAGCTGAACGAGGCTTCCCCGTTCGACTCCATCGACAAGGCTCCCGAGGAGCGTCAGCGCGGTATTACCATCAACATCGCGCACATTGAGTACCAGACCGAGAAGCGTCACTACGCTCACGTGGACGCCCCCGGTCACGCCGACTACATCAAGAACATGATCACCGGTGCGGCCCAGATGGATGGCGCCATCCTGGTGGTTGCCGCCACCGACGGCCCGATGGCCCAGACCCGCGAGCACGTTCTGCTCGCCCGCCAGGTGGGCGTGCCCTACCTGCTGGTGGCCCTCAACAAGTCCGACATGGTGGACGACGAGGAGATCCTGGAGCTGGTCGAGGTCGAGGTTCGTGACCTGCTGTCCTCCCAGGGCTTCCCGGGCGACGACGCTCCGGTTGTGCGCGTCTCCGCTCTGAAGGCCCTCGAGGGCGACCCGGAGTGGGTTGCCAAGATCGAGGAGCTCATGGACGCCGTTGACGAGTCCGTGCCGGAGCCGGTGCGTGACCTCGACAAGCCGTTCCTGATGCCGATCGAGGACGTCTTCACCATCACCGGTCGTGGCACCGTGGTGACCGGTCGCGCCGAGCGTGGTCGCCTGCCGATCAACTCTGAGGTCGAGATCCTCGGTATCCGCGCCCCGCAGAAGACCACCGTTACCGGTATCGAGATGTTCCACAAGCAGATGGACGAGGCTCTGGCTGGTGAGAACTGTGGTCTGCTGCTGCGCGGCACCAAGCGCGAGGACGTCGAGCGCGGCCAGGTCGTCTGCAAGCCGGGCTCCATCACCCCGCACACCAAGTTCGAGGGCCAGGTCTACATCCTGTCCAAGGACGAGGGTGGCCGTCACAACCCGTTCTACTCGAACTACCGTCCGCAGTTCTACTTCCGTACCACGGACGTGACCGGCGTCATCACCCTGCCCGAGGGCACCGAGATGGTTATGCCCGGTGACACCACCGAGATGAGCGTTGAGCTGATCCAGCCCATCGCCATGGAGGAGGGCCTCGGCTTCGCTATCCGTGAGGGTGGCCGCACCGTTGGCTCCGGCCGTGTTACCAAGATCATCGCCTGATCTTTGTAGCTGAAGGGCTTGGCTGGCCCCGTCTCCGTCAGGGGACGGGGCCAGCCCCTTTTTGTGCTGCAGGGTCCCGTCCGGGCGCGTTGGAGCCGCATTAGGGCCGGGGCATTTGCTTCGTCAACCGAGTACGTATTGGGGTGGATCTTATTGCGCAGGCGGAAAAATTTGCCCCTCAAATCGGATGAATATGTGACGTGCGCCATGTATGTTTGATATAGGCCGAGTTGCCGCCTCGTAGGCAGCAAGGAAGCCGCACCAGTCGATGACTAGTGCTCAAGGAAGAGGCAATTCGCAGAATAGGAGAAGTGATTATGCGAAGGATTCTGGTCGCGGCGATTGCGGGTGCCCTTGCCCTGGGAATGAGCGCGTGCTCTTCTGGCGGGAAGAACCTGGGTAAGCAGACTACCTGTGAGGACTTCTTGAAGATGGGCGAGTCCGAGCGCATCGAGGTCTTGAAGACCGCAGAGAAGGAGGACCCGCCGGCGGAGCCGATCAAGGAAGAGGACTACAAGCTCTTCGTCGTGCTGCTGACCACCATGTGCGAGGGCCAGCCTGCGGGCACGAAGCTTGAGGACCTTGAGGGAATGTAAGCCCTGGAAAACGTAGGAGTTAGTGATGCGTAGAGTTTTGGTTGCAGTGTTGGCCGGCGTGATGGCTCTAAGCCTGGGCGCGTGCTCCAAAGACGCGGGGGGAAACCTCGGCAAAGACACCAAATGCGGTGACTTCATCAAGATGGATGAGAAGCAGCAATTTGAAGTCTTGAAGAAGATCGAGGAGCAGGATCCGTCGGACGAGCCCCTGAAGGAAGAGGACCTCGCTATGTACGCGGCCTTCGTGGCCAGCATGTGCACGGGCCAGGAGGACAAGACCATCGACGAGATGGCGAACGGTCTCGAGTGACCCAGGCAACAGGGCGGCACCCACCGATAAGGTGGGTGCCGCCCTGTTCTGTGCCGCCCGGCCGGCAGGCTCGCTGGGACTCAAGCGTCAACGCGAGTGGACGCGCCTCATCGACGGTTTCCAGAGGGCAAAAGAGGCGGGATTTCAATTAGGTAGCGGTGGCATGATGCAAAATTTCGAGTCTTGCAAACCACGGCAAGGGGGTCTGGTGTTCTCGAGTAAGCCAATGCTTACCTGCGCGCCGTGAAGGCGGGAAGGGAGTAGGACCTTGGTTCTAGGTGGTAGTTGCCCGCCAAGAACGTTGCAATGTGGGGCCGGCCGCCAAAGCGCCGCCAAATAGCCAATTTGGCGGTCACGATAAGACGTGAAGGCAACCCTTACGGAAATCTGTCAGCTCCCGTGCTGCGGTGCGGCCGTGGGGCGGTACTGCTAGCAGGACACGGGATAGCGTGCAGTCAACAGCTTCTACACGGAAAGGCACTGAAATGGCTGACTTCACCACCATCTCTGACTGCGCGGCTGTTGACTGCGCCTTCAACGACAACCACGGCTGCAAGGCCGCTGCGATCACCGTGGGCGCCAAGGACGCCAGCTGCACCACCTTCATCGCGCTGAACACCCGCGGTGGCCTACCGGTTGCGGCCGCACACGTGGGCGCATGCCAGCGCACTGAGTGCACCCATAACGAGTCCCTCCTGTGCAGTGCAAAGGCGATCACCCTGTCTGGCTCCACCGCGCACTGCGAGAGCTTCAGCGCCCGCTGATTCGGGCAATCTCCCGCACAACTCAGAGGGCCGGGGGGGGCGCCCCCGGGAGGGCGCCCCCCCCCCCCCCGCCGGGGCCCCCGCGGGGGGCCCCCCCCCCCCGGGGGGGGGGGGGGGGGCCCGCCACGCCCCCCCCCCCCCCCGGCCCTCTGCTGCGCCCCTGCGACCGTGACCGGCCAGCAGACGGTAGCCAGCGCGGGGGTTAGCTGGCAGGGGAACACTTCACGCCGGTGGCGTGGACCGGGCAATACCCACCCGGGTTCTTGTCCAGGTACTGCTGGTGGTAGTCCTCCGCGAGCCAGTACCGCCCGGCCGGCAGCACCGCAGTGGTGATCGCGCCAAAACCGGCCTTCGCAAGCTCGGCACCAAAGGCAGCGCGGCTAGCGAGCGCTGCCTCCTCCTGCTCCGGGGAGGTGAAGAAGATGACCGACCGGTACTGGGGGCCCACGTCGTTGCCCTGGCGGTTGCCTTGGGTGGGGTCGTGGTTCTCCCAGAACACGCTCAACAGTTGAGCCACGCTGATCTGCGCGGGGTCGAAGACTACGCGGACGGTCTCCGCGTGACCGGTGTTGCCGCTGCAGACCTCCCGGTAGGTGGGGTGCTCGGTGTGACCGCCCATGTAACCCACGGATGTGCAGACCACGCCGGGGGTGGTCCAAAACAGCTTCTCCGCGCCCCAGAAACAACCCAGGGCAAGGTAGATCTCCTGGCTGCCGGCGGGCCAGGAGCCCTCGAGGGGGACGTTCAAGACGGTGTGGTTGCCCGGTTCGGGCTGCTGCAGCGAAACGAAGTTCATGGCGGCAATTATGGTGCGGCAAGAAACTGTGTGCCAATCCGGTTCCCCTTGCACGGCCCAGCCGGTATCGGCCGGCGCGGTGGGAAGACCTGTGAAGACGCAGGCGCCTGGCCGGTGAAGCGCTACTGCGGGCGGACGTCGCGCGGCTGGCGGGGACGGTTGGAACAAGAGCAAGGGCAAGAACGGCCACGAGCTGGTTAGACGCAGCAAGCAGGGACGGCTGGCGGCTGGAGCCGCGCGCCCTGGCATGGGAGCGGCGACGCCGCACCGGCGGCTGCGCGCAGCGACCGCGCCAAGAGGGCACGCGAGGAACGTCGGACCCCTCAGGCTACTCACGAGACGCGGTGGAACGCGGGCACGGGCGGGAACGTCGGGCCAGGGGTAATGCGCGGCGGGGCGGTCGGTGGATTAAGTAGGCTAGGCGCAACAAAGGAAAGGTGGCCAATGAACGGTTCCTTGTTCTCGCGGCTTCGCCCCTCGAAGATCCTGCGCCCCACGCGCACTGCAGCGCAACTCTCCCAGGATCCGGTGCCGGTGCGAGGCGAATTCAAGCACAACGGCAATCCAGACGAATCGGTTTCGTGGGGCCTTCGGGTGGCCTCCGCGTGGTCCATCCGGGCGCTGACCTTCTTGGCGGGCTTGTTAGTGCTGGGGTGGGGAATCTCCAAGATCTCGGTGATCATCATCCCGCTGACGGTGGCGATGCTGCTGACCGCCCTAATGGAGCCGTTCGCCCGCATGCTGCGCAAGCGCGCCCACTTCAGCCCGGGCCTGGCCGCCCTGGGCGCCGTCCTGCTGCTGCTGGGCTCCGTGGTGGGCCTCATGACGGTGGCGGGCGCCCAGATCGCCAACGACTTTGGGCAGGTGGCCGACCGCGCCGAGGCCGGCTTCTACCAACTCCTCGATTGGATGCGTAAGGACCCGTTCGGGATAGACTCCGGCCAGCTCACCACCTACCTGGTGGAGATCTGGCATCAGGTGCAGGCGTTCTTCAAGAACAACTCTTCGTCTATCGCCTCGGGCGCGCTCACCGGCGTTTCCAGCATCACGAACTTCACCGCCGGCGCCGCGATCGCCCTGTTCCTCATGTTCTTCTTCCTGAAGGAGGGGCGCAGCATCTGGTTCTGGATCCTGCTGCTCCTGCCCGACGGTGCCCGCCACACCGCCAACGAGGCGGGCATCCGCGGCTGGGTAACGCTGGGCGCCTACGCGCGCACCCAAGTGCTGGTGGCTCTCGTGGACGCGGTGGGTATCGCGATCGGTGCGTTCTTCCTGGGCATCCCGATGTGGCTGCCGATCGGAATCCTGGTGTTCGTTGGTTCGTTCATTCCGATGGTGGGCGCGTTCTTCACGGGCGCGATTGCCGTGCTGGTGGCGCTGGTGGACCAGGGCCCCACGACCGCGCTCATCATGATGCTGATCGTGCTGGCCGTCCAGAACATCGAGGGCAACCTGCTCCAGCCGTTCCTGATGGGCAACGCGGTCTCCCTGCACCCGGTGGCGGTGCTGCTGGCGGTGGCTGCGGGCACGTACCTGTGGGGAATCGTCGGTGCACTGTTCGTGGTGCCGGTGGTGGCCTTCCTCAATACCTCGCTCATGTATTTGGGTGGCTACGACAAGTTCCCCGCCCTGCGTGACGATCCCGACCGGCCGGGCGGACCCGCCTCCGACCTGGACGAGTACCTGGCCGCGCCGTTCCGCACCGGCGGTAAGAGCGAGGCCAAGGGGCCCAAGACGCGCAACCACTCCGCCGACCAGTCCGCCAAGCGCGCCGCCCCCGAGCCGGAGGAGGAGTTGGCCGACGTTGCCGCCGCGCCGTCCTCCGAATCCACGCCGGAGCGGGACGAGCCGGCCGAGGGCTGAGCTAGAGAGAGCAGTGGGGTGCTCGGACGTTGGTCCGTGAAGTGCTCCCCGGAAGTTGGACTTGGTAATCGGGTTCCTTCTTCCGGGGAG
>JAUMWR010000061.1 GCA_030529545.1 Buchananella hordeovulneris | reverse complement strand
CCCACACACACTGGTGGGGAGCACTTCACAACGAAGCGCTCCCCACCAGCGGTTTCTGCAGCCTGTTTATTCCTCGTCGAAGTCCTGCTCCGAGGGATCCCAGATCAGCCCGGGCTCCCCGTAGCCAGCCTCCTCGATCTCGGCTTTAGCCTGGGAGAGGTAGGGCTCCTCCAGGCGGTCCGTGAACAGCACGCCCTGCAGGTGGTCGTACTCGTGCTGCCAGATCCGGCCCAGCCAGCCGCGCGCGTCCAGCCGCACCGGGTTGCCCTTCACGTCCTGGCCCTCCAGGACCACGTCGTTGTAGCGACGCACCGGGTAGTAGATACCGGGAATGGAGAGGCAGCCCTCCGCGTCCAACTCCTCGTCCAACTCGCCCTCCCGTAGGTCAGAGAGCACCAGCTTGGGGTTGATGATCACCCCAACGCGTTTGCTGGCGTCGGCCGGCAGGTCCAGGTCCGGGAAGAACTCCTCGTCGTAGTCCGCCACCCCCTCGTACCGCCACACAAAGACCTGCTTGCCCACGCCAACCTGCGGGGCTGCTAGGCCCACGCCGTGGGCGGCGTCCATGGTCTCCACCATGTCCGCGACGAAATCCTCAAGCGCCGCGTCAAACTCAGTCACCTGCGCGGCAACCGTTTGCAAGACCGGCTCACCAAGCACAGTGATCGGCAAGATAGCCATGTCGTTCCTTTCGTGCGGGGCGATCCCGCTATTCCTTCAGGTGGGAGCTAAACCGGGCGGGCGATCACTTGACGCCGACGGCGGCATCGTCGGGCAGGACCTCGACTTCGAAGGTGGAGGTGGCGCCGTCCGGGCCGTGCAAAGTGACCTCGGTGGCTCCCTCCTGCAATCCCACCAGGCCGGGGGTGAAGATGGCGTCGGCTTCCTCTTTACCGGGGCGGAATTCAACGACGGTTGGGTCCGTGATCTGCGCAGTCCAGGCGGTAACGTCGTCCACGGTCAGCACGAGCGGCAGGACAAGGGAAATCGTGACTCGTTTGCCATCTAGCTCCGCCGGGGTGCCCAGAGCCGGAGGCAGCACCTCGGAGAGCTCCGGGGCCACCGATGCTGCCGCCTCCGCAGTAGCTTCCGCGCTGCCGCTGGTTTCCACAGCTCCTTGCTTGGCGCTGCAACCGGCCAAGGTGAGAGCGGCGGCGACGGCGAAGCCAGCGAACACGGCTGGCACAGAACGCCTTATGCGCATACGGGGTCCTTTCTTGAGGGGGGCCGCATTGAGGGTAACGCGGCAGTCTGTAACAAGCCTGGGCGCTCAATTATCTAAGCAGGCGCATTGCGGACGCTGCTCCGCCCTAAAAATGAGAGGAAGAGGGCCGGTTAGCCTTGGGCGTCGGCCCGGCGCAGTGCCGGGATGACGTACTGGGCCAGGAGCGGGGCAAGGTCGCTCGGCAGCTCCCCGCCCGCCACGTCCTGCCACCGCAGCTCAGCGATCTCCGCCGCCAACTGCGGGCGCTCCTTGCTGGGGTGCGTGAAGATCGTGGAGTCCACGCGCCGCCCGGGTTCGTTGGCGGCGGGGGCGTCGAACTGTCCCAGCAGCTCCAGGCCGGCGGGATCGAGCTCCAGCCCGACCTCCTCTCGCACCTCCCGCAGCGCTGCTGCCGCACCGTCCTCGCCCGGTTCCCACTTGCCGCCGGGCAACATGAAGCGCTCGGTTCCACGCTTGCGCACGGTCAGGAGCTGCCCGGCCTCGTTGCGGAGCACTACCCCGCTGACCACGATCGGTTCGTAATTCACCCCGCCAGCCTAGTGAAGTTCTATGCGCGACGTTCCGCCGGCATGGAGATCGGTAACTCCGCCCGATTCGAGGCCAAGGCCCCTGGCCGGTGACTTTGCGTGCACCTCACTCGAAACCGGCCTGACCTGTTGGAGTCTGCTCACCGGCCACGGCGTTCTGCTCAACCGCTCGGGCTACTACCGCTTCTACCGCGAGAACTAAGCGCTACCCGCTCCACAGCTGCCAACTGCACCGGCTGCGCGGTGCCACTCTCTCGCCCGTCCCACGCTAGGGGATACCAGGCGCCGCAGTAGAGTTTGCCGCATGCGCATCGTTTCCGTAGAGGCTTCTGACACCGCCTTGCTCCGCAAGTACGTCTCTCTGCTGAGCGCCGCCGCGTTAGAAAGTGGCGAGGCGACGGCCCCGCTGAACGTCGATGACATGGTGGCCCGCTACCAGCTCCCAGTGACCGGCTGGGTGGAGCGTTTCTGGCTGGCTTTCCCCGCTCAAACTACCGACGCCACCCCCACCGCGCCGATCGGTTATGCCCACGCCTCCTGGTCAACCGGCGAGACGAACGCTGACCTGGCCAGCGTAAACCTCTGGGTGACCGCCCCGCACCGTGGCCAGGGGGTAGGCACTGCCCTCCTGGAGCGGGTCCTTGCTGACCTCCCTGCCGCGCGCACCCGCTTTTTCTCCTACGTTTGTGCCGACGCCGCCAGCGGCCCGGTGGAGACCAGCGCACTGCCCGGGCCGCGCTTTGCCCGCGAGTGCGGTTGGCGCGTCACCGAGCGGGTGCACTTGCGCCGCCACCCCTGGCCGATCGATGCCGACCTGCTTGACCGTTTGGATCCCTCTACCCCTAGTGAGGATGGACGACGTTCCCTTGGCCCGTATTCGATCGAGACCTACGTGGATGGCGTGCCGCTCGAGCTGCAGGAGGACTTTGCCCGCCTACTGAGCCTGGTCGAGGTCGAGGCCCCGCACGGAGAGATAGACCTGGAGCCGGAGGAATTCACTGCGGAGAACTATCGTGAGGCCCTGGAACGCACTCGGCAGGTTAAGGCCACTCGGGTGGAGAGCGTGGCCATCTATACCCACCCGGACGGTAGGCGACAGGCCGTGGGTATGTCCTCTTATACCGCTCCCGCGCACCCGAATTCACTCATCGAGGTCAACTCCACCATCGTGGAGCGCGAGCACCGCGGCCACCGCCTGGGCTGGGCAGTGAAGTGCGCGGTTGAGCGCGCCCTACTGGGCCTGGACCTGCCGCACAAGATGGTTAACTCCTGCAACGCCGACTCCAATGACGCCATGCTGGCCATCAACAACGCCCTGGGCTTCAAGGAGGTCTTGCAGATTGCTGACTTGGTTGGCGAGCGAGAGACGATCTCGCAGCGGCTGGCGGAACGTCGGGCACGGCACCAGGTGGGAAAGTAGGCGAAAGAGTGACGCTGATCCACCACGTCGAATACTGGCTGGCCAACCCGGCTAAGGAGCTGCCGGCGTGGCGGTGGCTGCTCTCTGAGCTGGGGCTTACTCTCAGCGCGCAGTGGGAGGGCGGCGAGAGCTGGCAGGAGCCCGGCGGGCCATACCTCACCCTCACCGCCTGCCCGCACACCGTGGGCGCCGTCCACAACCGCCGCCTGCCTGGGGTAAACCACCTCGCTTTTGTGGCAGGCGTACCCGCCCGGGTGGATGAGCTCATGAGCGCGGCTGGTTCGCACGGGTGGAGCCAGCTCTACGCCGAGCGCTACCCGCACGCGGGCGGGGAGCAGCACTACGCCGGCTGGCTTGAGAACGCCGCCGGCTACAAGGTGGAGCTGGTGGCCGCAGCCGAAACCAAGTAGGCACCGCTCTGCGCGCCCCTAACATGGGATGCCATGACCGCAAGCCTGACTACCCTGCTCATGTTCGCCCTTCCCTGTCCTGGCTGGGCAACGGGCTAGTGGCCTTCGTGGGGTACTCCCGGCTCTACGGTCTCTACACCAAGAAGTTCGGTGGTACGGTCGACGCCGTCGTTGTGCTCGGAGCCGGCGTGCCAGACGGGGAGGTGCGCCCGCTACTGGCCTCCCGCATCGAACAAGGAATCGCCTGGATGGAACGCGACCACGCGCGCGGCGGCAATGCCGCCCTGCTCATGTCTGGCGGCCAGGGCAGCGACGAACCGCTGCCCGAAGGCAAGGCCATGGCGCTGTGGGCGGTTGAGCACGGGGTCGACGCGGGCCACGTCCTGGTCGAGGACGCCTCCACCACCACCCAGCAGAACCTGCAGTTCTCTAGCCAGCTGCTGCGCGAGCGCGGCTTGACCGGGGCAGTTGCCGTTGTCACCTCCAACTACCACGCCTTTAGGAGAGCCACCCTTACGCGCGAGCTCTCCATCCCCGGCTACTCCGTCGGGGCCGATACCGCCAGGTACTACGTGCCGGCCGCGCTGCTGCGCGAATACGTCGCCATATTGCGAGACAACCGCACCCTCAACATCGTCGCCCTGGTCTTGCTGTCCCTGCCAGCGCTGCTGGGAATCTTCGTCTACCTAACCAGCTGGTGACACTGTCCGGTCTTGCTTCTGCTGGTTCGTGCGAGAAGAGCAGCTAAGAGGTAAGTGAGGGTTACGCAGCGTCGGCCAAGGGAGAAGACGCAAACTCGGGGAGGCGAGCACAACGTCGACTAAATCGAGCACTAGGTGCAGCCTCGGTGGGGCCGGCGGAACGTCGGGCAATCAGGCCCCCAAACCGAGGGCGATGCCGACGGAAACGATCGCGATGATCGTGGCGGTGGCCAGGGCACTCAACAGCACCGGCTTCCACCCCAGCTTGATCAGCGAGGCAATGTGCACGCCCATACCGAGGGCAAACATTGCGCTGGCTAGTAAGAAAGTCTGGGCGATCTTGGCGTAGTGGAGCGCCGCCAGCGGCAGCCAGCCCGTGGTGGCCAGCAGGATCGCGCCGATGAAACCGGCGACGAACAAAGGCATGATCGGCGGGCGCTTGCCAGCCGGGTTCGGTTGCTCCCGCCGGAGCTGCACGGCCGCGACCGTGACCATGGGCGCAAGCAGAACCACCCGGGCCAGCTTGATAGGCACCGCCACCGCCAGCATGGCCTCTCCCCCGGCGATGCCGGCGGCCGCGACCACCTGCGCGACCTCGTGGACCGCGCCGCCAATGAACGTTCCCCCGCTGCCGGCAGCCAGGTGCAGCGCGCCGACCACCGCCACCGAGAGCGGGATCATCAGGGTGCCAAACAGCACCACCATCGCCACGGCCGTGGCCACCTTCTCCTGGCTGGCCTTCACCACGCCCTGCATTCCCGCCACCGCGGCCGCGCCGCAGATGGAGAAACCCGCCGCGATCAGCGAGGTGAGCTCCTTGTCAACGCCCATCAGGTGCCCGAAGGCACGCGTGGCCAGAAAGGTGCCCCCCACTGCGGCAGCGACTATCACCAACACGCCGGGCCCCAGACTGAGCAGGCTGGGGATGGAGAGCTGCAGCCCCAACAGGACCACGCCCGCGCGCAGGAAGGTCTTGGAGGCCACCGCCAGGCCTGGCTGTAGCGCCGCCGGCAGCCGCAGCAGGTTGCGCGCGGCGATGCCCAACACGATCGCCAACAGCAAGGGGCTGACCATGCCCAGGTGTGGGGCTGCCAGCAGGCAGGCCACCGCCACGGCGGAAGCTAGGGCGATGCCGGGCAGCGCCGAAGGGTACAGAGGGGTGAGCAGAAGGGCAGCAGCAGAGGAAGTTCTAGGCGGCACGACTGGAATTATCACGCCGCAAAGCAATGGTCTCGGTGCCCCCACCCGAAAAGTGGGGGCACCGAGACCAAACGCACGCCCGCGCTAGGCGCGGCGCATGCCCGTTTGCGCCCGGCTTACTTGTGCAGCTTCTCCCGGATCACAATGTCCATGATCCGCAGGTTCATCACGGCAAACTTGAAGAGCTGGGTGATCTTGCAGCGACGCATGCGCAGGTTGCCGGTGGTGGGCAGCGGGGCGCGGGCGATGCGCTCCTGCATCTTGGGGTCTAGTTCCTCGACACTCACACGGTGAGCCATGGGGGTTTCCTCTTTCCTCAGCTTGGAGATTTACTCGGGGATGATGGTCCAACCGATGCGGCCCTTGGCCTTGTGGATGAACATGTAGTGCAGCAGCACCTTGATCCAGTGCCCGAACAGGCCGATCTCTCCACGGGTGTGGTAGGGGTGGCGGCCGGTGAGCGGGTACTTTCGCTCGTCCGGAACGACCGGGTACATGATCATGGCCGCAGCAGAGCCCTTCCCCATGCTGGCACCGGTGGAAGCCACGCAGGAGGCGCCCATGTGGGCCATTGAGGCCTGACGCGGCGGGCGGTTCCTGCCCTTGATCCGGTCGATGATCGTGTCAGCAACCGCCTTGCCGATGGTGCCGGAGGGCTGACCCGTGCGCGGGGGCGCCGGGGCCAGCAGCGTGCCGGTGGCCGTCTTGCGGGGCTTGGAGATCGCGTGCGGGGGCGCGAACGCGATACCAGCCGCGAACATGTTGGGGTAGGTGGGGTTCTGGTAGGTGCGCGGCCAGTCGTCAGCGCTCCACTCCTCGTAGGAGGTCTTGGAGTAGTCGGCATCCACCTTCATGAACCCGGAGGGGGCGAACACCACGTCGGTGATGTCGTTGCCCTCCTTGTCGAATGCCTTCATCGGTACACCGGAGAACGGGGGCAGCAGCATGGCGAAGTCGAAGTCGAGCTCGTGCTCCTGGCCGTCCAGGGTCTCGTAGCGCACCAGGCCCTCTTCCACCTTCTTCACTGCGGCGCCGCTGATGGCCTTCACGCCGCGCTCCCGGAACAGGGACTCAGTCCACAGCTGGGAGGTGGTCATGAAGCCGTTCTGCTTGAAGCGCATGCCGCCAACACCGAAGTCGCCCAGCTCGGTCTCGTTGGTCAGGTAGACGACCTCGCAGTTGTCGCGCACCCCGGCCTCGCGCAGCTCGAAGTCCACGTTGAACGTGTACTCGAACGCCGCACCCTGGCAGGTGCAGGTGCCGTTGCCCATTCCGATCACCAGGCGCTGGGGGGTGCCGGCGCGGGCCGCCTCCACCACCTTCTGGAATTCCTTGGCGGTCTCGTCAGCGTGCGCGGCGGTGCAGACGGACAGGGAGTGCCCGCCGTCGGGGCCCAGGCCCGGGGTGGCCTCAAACTTCAGCTTGGGGCCGGTGGCGTTGATGAGGTAGTCGAAGGAGATCCTCTCCACCTCTCCTGCGCGCTCCGGGGAGGTGTACTCGAACTCCACCTGCGGGGCGGCGTCCTCGTTCGTGCCTTCCGGGTACAGGGCCACGGCCTTGGCCTGCACGTAGGTGATGCCGCGTTTGGCATACAAGGGCGCCAACGGGAACAGCACCTTCTCCTTTGGCATTCGACCGGTTCCCACCCAGATGTTGGAGGGAATCCAATTCCACTGCGAATTGGGGGTGATTACTACAACTTCGTGCTTTCGCGAAAGCTTGCGGCGTAGATGCATCGCTGCCGTGTGCCCTGAAACGCCTGCTCCAAGAACCACAACACGTGCCATAAGAAGCTCCTCAAACAACTATTCGTGCCAGCCCCGTTGCCGGCACAGAAAACCCTAGCCCCAAACACAAGTGAATTGAATCACCTGGGACAAGGGACTTTAGACTCGTCCTATCTTCACCCACGCCAACCCCCTGGCGAGAGCACGCCGAGCCCCCCGGCAAGGCCATGTTTACGCCGGGGAAAGCCAGTTTTGCCACAGCAGAGCTACTCCAGAAGCGGCAGCAAATCACGCAGGCTGGCCACCACCAGGGCGCCAGGAGCATCGTCGGGCAAAGTTACCGTGGTGCCAGGCCGCACCAAGAGCGCGGCCGTCATACCCGCCGCCCGCGCGGCCATGACGTCGATGGGCCGGTCCCCCACGCACAACACACTGACGGGCTCCAACGAATGGCGCGCGGCCAGCTCCAGGTTCATTGCCGGGTCCGGTTTGCGCGCCAGGCCGTCTGAGGTGCACACCATGTCATCCACGCTCACCCCAAGCGCCTCCAACAGGTGCGTGGCGCTGACACGGTCGCGGTGGGTAGCCACCAGGTTGAGCCCGCCCCGCTCGCGCACCCGCGCCATGACCTCCGACGCCCCATCCATGACCGGAGCCGGATGCTCACGCCAGCGCTCCTTCAGCGCCTCGTAGGCAGCCTCAATCTGGCTGCGGGCAACGCCCGACTCTCCCGCCAGCACCTCTATAGCGTGCGCGATCGAGCGGCGGGTGAGCCCCGCCACCGCGCGCAGCTGCTGCCCACTGCACTGGCCATAGGCCGCCCTACACAACGCCAGATCCACCTCCGGATAGGTGTCGACCAGCGTTCCTCCCATATCCCAAATGATGTGGCGCATGCCACCATTGTGGCCGCTGCAGCGCCCGCCGGGGCCGGTTCGGCGCACCCCGTTTCCACTCCGGGCGAGCGGCGGGACGTCGTCCACCAAAAAAGGCTGCGGCGCCAAGAACTCTCGCTCTTGACGCCGCAGCCCTCTAGGCGGTCAATTCACCCGCCGGAAGCGCACTCAGTGGGAGGCGCGGTAACGCTGCTCCAGGGTGTCGCCAACCTCCTGGTCGATGTTGCGCCAGAAGTCGAACACGCGGGAGAGAACCGGCTCGCGCACGCCCTCCAGAGAACCGAGCACGGTCTGGATCAGGCGCTCGCGCTGCTCGTCGTTGTAGACCTCGCGCACCAGCGTGTGAGCTTGGCCAAAGTCAGAGTCCTCGGAGTGCAGGGTGTAGGCGGCGCGCACCATCGCACCGTCGGCCTCCCAGCCGTTCTCCACCACCATCTCCTCGGCCTGGTAGGCACGGCCGTAAGAGTTGGGGGCGTAGACCGGGGCAGCACCGCTGTGGTGGTACTGCATGTGGCCTTCCTTGTCGTAGGAGTTCACCGGGCACACCGGGGCGTTGACCGGCAGCTGGTTGTAGTTGGTGCCGATGCGGTGACGCTGCGCATCCGGGTAGGAGAAGATGCGGGCCAGCAGCATCTTGTCCGGGGAAACGCCGGTGCCCGGGACGGTGTTAGACGGGGAGAACGCGGCCTGCTCGATCTGAGCGAAGTGGTTGGTCGGGTTCTCGTTCAGGGTCAACTTGCCAACCTCGATGCGCGGGTAGTCGGCCAGCGGCCAGACCTTGGTCAGGTCGAACGGGTTAAAGCGGTAGGTCTTAGCGTCCTCGTAGGGCATGACCTGGACGTACAGGGTCCAGGACGGGAAGTTGCCTTCCTTGATGGCCTCGAACAGGTCGCGACGGTGGAAGTCAGCGTCCTTACCGGCCAGCTCGGTGGCCTCCTCGTTAGTCATGTTCTCCACGCCCTGGTCGGTCAGGAAGTGGTACTTGACCCAGAACTTCTCACCCTCGGCATTGACCCACATGTAGGTGTGGGAGGAGTAGCCATTCATGTGCCGCCAGGTGCGCGGCAGACCACGGTCACCCATCAGGTAGGCAACCTGGTGCGCAGCCTCCGGGGAGTGGGTCCAGAAGTCCCACTGCATGTTGGCGTCGCGCAGACCGGAATCCGGCAGGCGCTTCTGGGAGTGGATGAAGTCCGGGAACTTCATGGGGTCGCGCAGGAAGAAGATCGGGGTGTTGTTACCGACGATGTCGAAGTTGCCCTGCTCGGAGTAGAAGCGCACCGCGAAGCCGCGCACGTCGCGCCAGGTGTCCGGGGAGCCCAGCTCGCCGGCCACGGTGGAGAAGCGGTGCAGGACGCGGGTGGTCTTGCCCGGCTGGAACAGATCGGCCTTGGTGTAGGCGGAGACGTCGCCAGTCACGGTGAACTCACCGAAGGCGCCAGAGCCCTTGGCGTGCGGAGACCGCTCGGGAACCCGCTCACGATCGAAGCGGGCCAACTTCTGGACCAGGTTGACGTCGTGGAGCAGCAAAGGGCCGTTGGGTCCGACGCTCATCGAGTAGGAGTCGGACTGACGCGGCTCGCCGCTCTCAGTGGTGGACGGGACGGTGGGATCAAAGTTGGTCACAATGCTTCCTTTGCAGCTAGGTGGGGATTTGGGTTTGGTTACTTGACGCAGCGGCAGCTAAACAAAGCCGCCACTAGGGGTATGGATGGGTGCCGCGCTCTGGCGGTGGTGGGAGGCTGGCGCACTCCGGTGCGGTCTCTAACCGGCCATCTTGGCCTGCTGGCAGTCCGGACAGATCCCCCGGTATACGACATCTGCCATGTTGACCAGGAAATTCTTGTCGTCCGCGGGGTACATGCACGGCGCGTGCCCCACCTCGCAGACGGCGTCCTCGTAGCGGCCGCACACCATGCACCACAGGTGGTGGTGGTTGTCGCCCGTTTCTATCTCGTAGCGGGCGCCGCCGCCTTCGACGACCTGCCGGCGCACCAGTTTCGTCTCGGTGAGAGCGGAGAGCACGTCGTATACCGCCTGCCGGGACACCGTCCCCAGCTTCTCGCGCGCCTTGGAGACGACGTTGTCGGCAGTCAGATGCGGGTGCATCTCCAGGATTCCAAGCACTGCGAGACGAGGGGCGGTGACCCGCAGACCCGCCTCTCGCAGCGAGGAACGATACTTTTCCGACGTCATGGCAGAAAGACTAAGCGCTACTCTGGATCTTGTCCAGTTATTGACCCAAATAAGTTAGGCATACACAGGGTGGCGGTTGTCACGCGCCATGGCGCCTAAAGCAGTGGGCAGGCGAGCGAGCGCGTAACTTTATGATGCAACCTTTCCACCTACCCGCGAACGTGCAATGTTTTGCCGTAACATTCGACTCAAGCAGGCGCTGACCGTACGGAGCGAGAAATGGGCACCCTGATCACGCGCACTTGGGAAAACCCCCACGGCAGCGGCCTGCGCCGCCGCGATCGCCTCTCTGGCGAGTACCAGGCCTACCTGCCCTCCCCACTCCAGGAGATCGCCCTCCAGCTTGACCCGCGCATCGCCGACCTGGCCAACCAGGCCGAGAGCCGCGTCCGCTCACTGCAGCACTCCCCCGTCCTGGCCGCCATCAGCAGATTCCTCCTGCACAGCGAGGCGATCGCCTCTTCCCAGATAGAGGGGATATCGCCCGCCCCGAAACAGGTGGCGCTGGCGGAGCTGGACGCGGGCGCCAGCATGCGGGGATTGAGCGAGCAGGCGCGCCTGGCGGCCAACAACGTGCGGGTGGTGGGCAGTGCCGCAGAAGAGATCGCCGCCGCACCCGCCGTCACCCTTGCCCACCTGCTGGGGCTGCACCGCAGCCTGTTGCCCGATTCACCCGACCTGCACGGCCTGCGCCATACCCAGAACTGGGTGGGCGGCTCCGCCTA